>JABWBV010000302.1 GCA_013359445.1 Anaerolineales bacterium
CCGAGCGACGAGGCCACGTCAAGAAGACGCATCAGCGACGCTTCGTTTCCGGTCCACTCACCCGCATCAAATTCCGAAAGAACAACCTTTATTGCGCTGAGAAAGGATTCCCGTAGCCAACGTGCCTCCAACAAGGATTCGAGAACAGACGAAGGTTGGAACACGGTCGGGTAATCATCGTGCATGAGGACCCACTCCATGTTTTTGTCCAGAAATTGATCTTTTTGGTCTATTTCACCGATCTTTTGCGCCTCACCCCACGCCCGATCTACGATTTTTCGATAGTAATCTTGCGTGTCAGACAGGTCAAACCCTTTTACGCGGACGGCGGTTCGGGTCAGGAAATCCTTCATCGCATCGGTAAAATCAATTTTGCTGACTGGCCGGTCGGGGCGGGCTTCGATGGCATCCAGGAATTTTTGTTCGTAGGCGTGTAAAACCGTGCCTTTGTCTTGCGCGGCCTTTCGCCGGAGATCGTGCCGTTTCTCCAGACTGGTGAGGTGTTTAGCGCGGAATTCAGAGGTGACTTCTACTGCGAGGGGCGTGGCGTTTAATTGGGTCAAAATCCCTTTTTTCAGCAAACCGAATATGATCAGGCTCAGCACTTTGTTGAGGGGCATTTCAAGAATCGCGGCGGCTTCGGCGGCAGTTAGCCCGCGTTTGATCCCCCCTCCTTCTACTTGCGCGATGGCCGGGAGGTATTTTTTCTTGCGGCCTTTCATCAGCGTTTCATTGACAATGATCAAACCGATCAACGGAAAGAAACTGCATAAATGCCACGCCGGGCTTTGCACAAAAGTCCAGATCAGCCCACAACTCAGTAAAGCCCATAGTGCGAACCCTGTCCCGTTTGTGAAGCGGTAAAACAAAAAACTAAACAAAATGAAAGAGACAATCCCTGCAAACACGCGGGCATTTTCGTTGTTTTCGAACCAAAAAACCGGAAGCGTGAGAATATTCATCTTGACGAAGTTGTTCAACCCCCGCGTGGGAAATGATACCCCCACCTCATGCGGCCCGGTGAACGATGTCGAAGGAAAGTCCCAGGCCACGACCGTGTGATTTTGAAAGGTCGCGACGGTGGAAAAGGGGAGGTTTTCATTCTGATACAGCACTTCTTCTGGCAGAATTCCATCGAGCATGTGGATGGCAATCTGGAGATGGGTGGTGCCATTGATAAATTCGCTCCCAAACCAGGTAGGCGTAATTTGTAGGGAGGCGTAATCTCGCCGGGTCACGTCCTGGTAAATCAATTCGGGCATGGTGAATTCAAAATGTAGGGTTCCTGAATCGCCAGCGGCAATCGCCATCGAGCCGAGATGGACTTCCACACCCGGATCAACAAACTCAGAGGGGAACATGCTAAACACTTCGACCCCGTCTACCGAAGCGGACATGTTGGAAAGGTCGTAATCACTGGTGGGCATCCCAATGTCCACAATATCAATCACGTGCCCAAAAGAGCTATTCTCAAACGTCATCTCATATTCGATTCGGGTATTTCCATCTGCCAGCACGAATACTTGCATTTGCACTTCGGGAACGGAGAATGAATAGGATTGCGCGGCGGCTGGGGTGGTCAGGAGCGCCAGCGCCAAAAAAGTAAATACCAAAATAAGCCTTTGGCTCAATCGGTCAAGTTGGTTAATTTTATTGCTCATAAATCATCTCCAGAACATCTCGGAACGAAAGGCACATGGCCCCGCGCGCCCACGGGGTTCCAAAATTCCTAGTCATTTTTCTCACTACTCCATCCTCGGACATCTGCGGGGCAATCGGCGGCGCAGATCGCCAGGCCAGGGCACTGGTCACATCGGGTGGGGGCTTGCACGCGCGCGCGGTAATTTTGGAAAGCAGGGGTCATCCAAATGCTGTCCCACTCGTCTTTGAGGACGTTCCCGGCCATGCGAAAGGGGCCACGCGGGGGGATCAGGACACCGTTCGGTTCCACGCGCACCGACAGGTCGGTGGAAACGCGGGGGCCTGCGCGTAATTGTTCGGGTAAGGATTTGGTCGGGTCGCGTTGCACGGGCGGTTCCCAGATGTACCGCACATTGGCTTCGGCGGCATCTTCTTCTACTTGCGCGGCCACCTGGCGGAGAGCGCTAGCCGTGAGTGCGCCTTCGTTGGAGGCACTTGGCGTGGTTTCGGCGGTCGCAATGGCAAAAAAGGCCACGTTGGGGACATGGAGGGCGTGCAGGCTGGCGAGTGTTTCTTCCAGCTCGGGCAGAGTCGCCTGAATGAGCGGAATATGGGCAACGTCGGCAACTTCGAGCTGTTGGGTGCGGGTGAAAATTTGACGGGCGGCGAGATGATCACCATCGCCATACAGGGCGTCGTGAATGTCCGATTGGGCGGAGGCGTAATAAATGGTCACATGATCCAACCCCGACAGGACTAAATTTTCAAGTAGGTTGTCCCGCACAAGATCGGTCGCCCGCCCGCTCACTCCACAAATCATCCCAAGGTCTTCGGCCCGTTCGACCGCACGGACGAGAAAATCTGGGTTGGCATGTTCGGGGGCGAGAAAGGTCACGTGTGGAATGCCGATTTCCCACAGACGCGCGAGGAGTGGGACAATGAACTTTGGCTCGGCCAGTGGAATGGTGGCTTCGAGGGGGGCAATTAAGGATGTTTTGGTCGAGGAAACGGCGGCATCGTGAAGATTGAGAATGGGGTAATGGTCTCCGGGGGCGGCCAGTTCGTTCAGCAATATTCGGACTTGGGTAAAGTCTTTCTGGGTTTGCTCGGGGGTAACGCCCCCAAACCGGGCGCGTAACTCGCGCTGAATACTGGGTTCGTCGGCGTTTTCCATTAGCCTTTTGACGATGACCACCCCGGCAGGGGAGAGGTGCGCCGCGGCGGTCGCGTTGGCGAGCAACATGCCCGCCCCGTCGGCTTCCACGCGTAGGTGGAACCGGGTGTATTGCCCCTGGTTTTCGCGCAGGTAGTGGTACAGGCCAGGGTGGATGGGTTCAGGGGCAGAACGGAGGCGGGGAAGGAAGAGGGTGCGGAGGAAGTCGGTGTTCATAGTTTATGTCGTGCAAGATGCCATCATGTAAGGAGTAATTTAGCAAATCAGTAAATCACGATTTTGGTTTGTTGGAGGGGTTTCAGCCCCAAAGCCAGGCCCTGAAGGGCCTACTCCGAGCGGATTTTGTGATCTAGTGAAATGGCTCTACCTTTGTGGATATTCGCCGATCTCGGCAAGGGGGATGAAGGCGGGCATTTGTCCCTGGCCCCGGCGGACCGGGCTGGTGAGGCCTTCGACGGGGATAAACCCGGCGGTGGGAGCAAAAACAGGTTGGGAGGCTTGGGACCGTGTCCCGCACGAGCCACTGCACCCCGCGCATCCCCCGCCCGAGGCGTGTCCGTCTTCGGAGATGCGGTGACCGTCGCGGGCTTCGCGCTCGATCCGGCAACCGCCGCCGCACAGGGGCAGGTCCGGGCATTCCCAACACTTTTCGGGAAGACCGTACCCGCGCGGGTCCAGTTCCCGGTCGCGGAACGAGACGAACAGGTCGCCGCTCCAAATGCTTTCCCAGGAGTCGTGGAGGATATTCCCTGCCGCGACGTAGTAGGATTGGCAGGGCAGGACATCGCCATTGGGTTCGATGCACATGGAATATTCCCCGGCATTACAGCGTTTTGCGCCGATCTCGAGTTCGACGGGGGACATGCGGCAATATTCGGTGGGGGTGTACCAGAGGAAGCGCATTCCCAAGGCTTCGGCGGTATCGCGCACACGGATGAGGAGGGCGGGCATTTCGTGTTCGGGGATCGCCATCTCGTTGGCAAAGCCGCCGCCGGAGTAGATCATGCCGTTCATCGCAAAGGTGCGGATGCCGAGGTCGTAGAGAAAGTGGATGATGTCTTCGGCGTGGCCCATGTTGGCGCGCAAGAGGGTGGTATTGGTGATGACGTGGACGGAGGAGGCGAGGGCGTTGCGGATGCCGCGCACGGTTTGGTCGAAGGATTTGGCCCCCATCATCGCGTCGTGGACTTCGGGATGGCACGAGCCGAGCGTGACCTGGACATGGTTGAGGCCTGCGTCGGCGAGGGTTTGCATGTAGGGGGCGTGGGCGATTTTGCGCCCGTTGGTATTGAGGCCGACGATGTGACCGAGTTGGTCGGCGTAGTGGATGATTTCGGTGAGTTCGGGGTGGAGGGTGGCCTCGCCGCCGGTGAGGATCAGGTGGGGGACGCCCATCGCGTGGAGCTGGTCAATGACTTTGAACCAGTCTTCTTTGGGCATAGAGGGCAGGTGATAGCGGTCGGGTTCGTTGTAGCAGTGCGGGCACTCGTTGTTACAGCCATAGGTGAGGGTGAGGTCTACTTTGTACGGGGCGTGGACACGGGTGGAGAAGAGGGGACGCTGGGAGGTGATTGCTGATGGCTGATTGTTGATTGCTGATTTGCTGATTTGCTGGTTTGTGGTCTGAATGTCTTGCACCGCGCAGGTGGCACACTGGGTGGGGGTTTTGAGGGTTTCGACCAGCTCGTAGAGGCGGGCGGTTTCGATGCTGATGGAGCCTGGATCATGATAGCGGGCGCGTAACCCTGCTTGAGCCTGGGGAAGGGGCACGCCGTCGAGGGCAAGTTTTGCCATTTCCGCGGCGGTGGGGTTGAGGTGGATCACGTCGGTCACATCGCGGAATAGTACGCCGGAACCGTCGGATTCGATGCGGAGGTGGAGACGAATGTGTCCGCCGGATGGCGTGATGTGGTAGGTGTAGAGGCCGGGAGTGGGGGGGGCGAGCGGGGCGGCGAACATGCCCGCGAGGTTCGCAAGCGTATTGCGTATTGCGTATTGCGTATGATTTTGACGATTTGCTGGTTGGTTAGTTTGTTGGTTTGCCGGTTTGAACGGGTTTTTTACCATTTGGGGGCCTCTTCGATTTGATAGGAGGTGCCGCAGTGCTCGCAGTGAATGAAGATGGCCCCGGCTTTGACTTCGACAGAATTTTTACTGAGGGTGGCACCGCAGTTGTTGCAAGTCATTTGTTCCAACTTTACATCCCCGGTCAGATCAATTTCTTGTTTGACAGTCACTTCAGTTTTGGTGACTTGGGGTTGCATTCGCCCCAGGTAGATCATCACGCCCGCGCCCAGAAACAAGAGGATGCCAAGCCCAAGACGGGCCACCATCCCCTGGGACCCAACGATGAAGATAAGGCCGAGGACAACTAAAACCGCGGCGGTAATGGATGAGACAATTTTCATGGAGCCTCCTGAAAAAGGGGTACAAAACACGGTGTTCCAAAATTTATGGAACTACGGTGCCCAAAATGGAAGTTGATCATCTGCTTGCCGTTGTGACAAATTGACGGGGTTGGAGCCATCTGCATTCATTACGTAAATTTCCCAGTTCCCGTCTCGATCCGTTTGGAAAGCGATCAAAGTGCCGTCGGGCGACCAGGTAGGGGACCAATCCTCGGTGGGGTAATTAGACAAGTTTTTGAGGCCGCTTCCGTCTACCCGGAGGACAAAGATGTCTCCAGGGCCGTTGGAGATATTTCCGCGAAAGGCGAGCTGGGTTCCGTCCGGGGACCAGGCGGGCGAGTAATGGTTACTTCCATCTGAGGTTAAACGCCGAACGTTTGAACCGTCCGGGTTCATCAAGTAAATGTCGTAAAGGCCCGGCGTGTTGTCGCGGTCGGAGAGGAACGCGACCGTGCTTCCGTCTGGGGACCAGACACCCGCCCAATCATCGCCGGGCGTGGTGGTGAGTTGGGTGAGGTTAGAGCCGTCGGCATTCATCAGATATAAATCATTGTTCTCGTTCTTATAAGCGGTAAACATGATTTGCGTGCCGTCCGGGGACCACGCCGGGAAGGAGTTGGTGGCTTTTTCGTCATGTGTCAGGTTGACCGCGGACGTGCCATTCGCGTTCATCGTGTAGATATCTGTGCCGATGTCGCCAAAAAGGGTATAGGCAATTTTTGTGCTATCCGGGGAAAAAGGTCCGGGGACGTACGCGGCCTCGTCTTGGGTGAGTTGGGTGGTCAACATCGTGGCGGTATCGAGGACATACAAGGCATAGTTGCTCGTACTGCGGGTGGAACTGAAGAGAAGCAAACCCGATCCCCCCCCAAGCGGGGGGCCAGAGGCCGGGAGAGGCGTTGGCGCAGGCGTTCCACAAGCGGCGAGGAAAATGATCAGTAGTCCCCAAGAAAAATGTTTGGCGAATGGGCGTAGGATTTTCATAAAAAGATGGGCGATGAAAAGGGCGCGAAGGTGCGTTTAAAGAAGAATGTCTCCCAGGCTACTGCCGGGCATTTCGGTGGTGGCTGTTTTGATGTCCTCTTGGGTAAAACCGAAAAAGGTCATTTGGTAAAGGCAATGGGCGAGAATATCAAACTCGGAAAAGTCTGCCAACGTTTGGGCCTCAATTGCCATCCCCAGCCAATTGGCCCACGGCGTAAGTTCCAGCGCAAACAGAGAACTGGCGTTCCTGGTTGCGTGGGGTGGGTAAAGACACTTCAGTTCAACATCAAACTCTTGGGCGTGCTCGGAATAAACCAATTGAATGAGCAAACGAAGGTCAGAAGGTACGGGTGCGAGAGTTTTTAATTTATCGTAAACTTGCCGATATCCTGCCAACTCACTTTCGTAGTCGGGATATAAACGGACCAGGGCGGTCTGCACATCATCCCAGGCGTGCTTATGAATGAGATCGTACAGTTTCATAGCATAAATTTACAACAAATTTGCACGGGAGGCAAGGAAAAAAAGAAGGCGTTGCACGCAACGCCTTCTTCGCTTGAAATTTACTCATTATTTGGTCAATTCAATTTCCAGGGTGACGGTATCCCCATCTTCCGCGGTGAAAGAGATTTCGCCTTCCGAGGGTTCGTACCCCTCCATCCCGGCAATGCCCGGATAAACCTGCTCCCTGTCAAAGGGCAGAAGCAAATTGAAGTAGCCGTCTGCGTCGGTTTCGGCAAATGCGTAAATGTCCGCATCCGAACCGTTATCCAGCCAATCGTCCATATCTGTGCCCGGCCAAAGGACAATCACGACCGCCCCCTCAATGCCTCGGCCCGTATCCGCATCTACCACATACCCATCCACGAAGACAAAAAGACTGCTGTCGCTTGGCTCGGACTGGCCTGTGCCGCCCACAGAAACGGATTGTTCGGCCACCAGGCCCGCTTCATTGTACAACTCTATCGTGTAATTGCCATCCGGGAGCGCTTCGCCGCCATTGTGGACATAAAACGCGTAACAAGCGTCTGCGGCGCCGCCGTCCCAGTTAAACTGACTTTCGACGACCACCTCCCCATCAATTAACCAATACATCGCAAACGCCTGTCCATCGGTCATCCCGCTGTACTCGTAAATGGCGGAAACCTGTGTGACCCCCGAGGGGAAACTGGTCACGGGATTGGTTGGGCAACTGTCATCACCAAATTCTTCCGTCCAGGCGACGAAATTGAGTTGTTCATTGCCCGTGCTGGGGGTACTGGGTTCGGATACGGTTCCGGAATCGTACGGGCTAACATATGCCGAGCCTGATTGGGCCGCGCGGATGAGCGGGAGGGCGAGGTTGACCGGGCGAAGGGCATTGATAAACCCACCAATCGGGATACAGGTATCCTCATTCGTTAACCGCCCATCGCCGTTCGTATCCTGAATGACGCGGCAATCAGTAATATCTCCATCCGCCCCGGATGAGGCAATGGTGGGGACGCCAATAATCTGCCCGAAGTCGTTTGCCCCCAACCCACCGGAGTTGCCGCCTGCAATCGTGGCATCGGTCTTGATCCACGCCCGGTCCCCGATGGGGTCTTCAGAGGTGAACCCCGACACGCTCCCTTTGGTGAACGTGATCGTGTCCCCCCCAATGCCGGGGAAGCCGAAGATGTTGATGGTGTCGCCCAGGTGGGTGTCATCGGAATTGCCAATTTCCACAAAGTCGAAATTCAGGTCGCTAGAATTGAGAGTGGACCCATCCAGGGTGGCATGGATTTTGATCACGGCCAGGTCCAGGAAACCGTCCACGGCCAGGAGTTCGGCCAGGTAGGTGGGGACAGGCGGGCGGCTTTCGTCTTCCATCAGGGCGATGTAGAGATAATCGGGTTCAAAGTCAAAGTCGCCCTGCGACGCGGGGCTGGCGACGTGGGCATTGGTCAGAATCAAGCCATCGGCGGAGATGATCGTGCCAGAGCCAATGTGGGTGGGGATGGGTTGCCCGCCCTGATCTTGCGCGGCGATGATGAGCACGGTGGCTTGGGCGAGGCGTTGCCGCTGGGGGCCGGTGAGACTCCCGGTCGGTTGGGTGGGGGTGTCCGGGAG
>JABWBV010000303.1 GCA_013359445.1 Anaerolineales bacterium
CCGCTTCCGCCGGATTGCCAAATCCGGCGGGGGATTGTCGGCAAATTGCCGCGCAATCCCCCGCGCGCAACGCGCAAAAGAAAAACGCAATTTATATCCGTGTTGAGTATATCTCTGAATGAGTAATTCCTTAGGGGGTATGCTTTGTTGGAGGCGTTTAGAGCCACCGGGTTAACTTGAAATATCAAACCGCCAAAAATCTGTATTCAAACCAAGACTTTCAAATATTCCGTGAGCTTCTGCAATTGAACGGCCTTTGAATTCAGGCAAGAGGCGGTCTTGGTACCATCGTTTTGAAAGTTCCCAAACCTGCTCAAAGGATAATAATTGTCCGAGGGGCATTTGCATTTGACGACACCAAGTTTCAGCATGTTCTTTCGACCGAAAGAGCAAAATATTTGCTCAGGTAAAAACTAAGTCCTCGTACCATTGGCGACAAGGCAAGGGGAAATAAACAAGATGATTTTTCCCGTCCACCAGTCCATGATTTACCTGTAAGTTCACAGTTTCTTGTGTATCGGGGTAACTTGCGCTTATTTGCACATCTATTTTTAGTGCGGCGGCAATGCCTAAAGAATCCCAAGCGCAATTTGCCCACCATTGTTTATTTCCAGCCCTGACCTTGAATCTCGTGGGGATGGCTGAAAAAGGATTTGCCATGCGAATCGCGTCGGTGTTGGCTTCCAAAAAAATCATATGCCGTTCATGCAGTTTATGAAAGGACGTACGCACGCTTTCATTTTCTGCATTCAGCAAAGTGGCAATTTGTTGGTAAGCAGGGGCTGTGCAATGATCGGCAAAAAAACGATAGATTTGATAACGGACTTGTAAGTCAAATGCAGAGATGATGGTTTGCATGCGAACTCATTTGTATGTCGCGCCAGCGCCCAACGGTCTACGTTGCCTACATGTGGATGTGGACCATGCTTGGGAAAGCTCGAAGCCGGAAAATGCTCAAAATTGCCACAGACTTCCAGAGTACCTACTCACCAAGAGTAGGAGATTCCGAAAAAAAGGATGGAAGGGGGGATGTACATCCCCCCTTCCATCCTTTTTTTCGAGTTTTACCTCTTTGCGCGTGAGTAATTACCTTCCAGATGTCAGTGTAAGTCAAGGCCGCTCATTTTTGGACGGGCGCACCGGTTCTGCGCGCCTCTAAATCTCAACACCGGGCAGGCCATTTGCACCCAGCAACAGAGAAAGTTCTCCGGCATGAGGCAAGTCGTGGTCGAGAAGCCCCCAGATCGTTTGCAGAATGGATTGATCTTGCTCGGATATGGGGTCGGTAGGTGCTCCACGCATTAGGCAATCGGTAATGACCTGCCAGGTTCGTTCCAACCCTTCCAGAATCTCGGCGGCTGTATGTGGTGGATTGTCAGTATCGCCCCATTGGATGAGCGGTGTCAACTCCACGGCCACTTCACCAAGTGTTCGATAGAGGTGCAGGGCACGCCCAAACACAATATGTTCGGCGATTTCTCCGGGCGTGCGAAGACCGGGGAATGGGCGTTGGTGTAGTTGTTCCTCGGTGAGGGGGGCAATTGCACGCTTCAGCGCGTCTTGGTAGTCTTGCCAACTTTCGAAAGCGCGGGTCTCTGCTATGGTTGATCTTAGCATCTGATCTACTCCGTTTGGATTTGAAGTGTTTTTTGTCAATACTTCCTTGGTGTGTCGTTATGCTATCCTTTTACCACATTTGACTGTCAGATCGTGCCAGGCCCTGGCTCACCCACGCAACAGGCGGCCTCCACGCGAGGCCGCCCGCTTAGGGTTTATTCGGTTTGCGTTTTTCGGGGATTTGGAAGCGTTTCAGGGCTTTTTGGCAAAAAAGGGTGGGGGAAAATGGGGTTTTGAGGGGGACGTCGGCGGCCAACCTGGGGAGGTTTTTTGAGAACTTTTCTTTGGCGACAAATGCTTTCTATTTCTCGGCCAGTTCCTTGAGTTCCCGCAAACCTTTCGGCCACATTTCGTTGAACATTTGGGCATACTCATCTGCTACGTCTATATCCACAAGCACTTCGGTGGCTCCATCCTTTTCATAAAAGGTGTAATTTTCAAAGGCCGGTGTCCACTTTCTGGCCGCTTCGCTCGTGGTATCCTCAACCCCGTTTTGCACGATACCCAGGTGTTCTATGGAAATAAACTCATACGGTTTGTTTTCAGCGATCCGACTGACCATGCCGCCTTCCTCACCCGTGTTTGGGTCAGGGCCAAGAAAAAGTATTTTGGACCCTTTCTCCCAGTTCCCTTTGTAATACGACCCTTCATTAAATGCCTTCGTCCACTCTCGATAGGGCTGATCATCTAGCATCACATGCCAGACTTTATCTTTTGGCGCATGGATCAGCATTGAAAAATGTAGTTTTTGCATAATCGTCTCCTTACGAACATCGAACTGAAAGACGGTTGATTATAGAACATATATTCTGTTTTGTCGAGACGAGAAAACCACTTTTTTCAAACTTGGTGAAGTGCCTAACGGCAGGCGTTAGCGGCGGGCGGGGATAGCCAACTCGCGAAGCGGAACCAAATTTCTTGCTTGAATTAAGCTCAAATAGCGGAGCCCATCAGCCGTCGGGTACACCCGGGATGAGCCAGGGAAGCTCATTTTTGGACGGGAGAACACGCGTGTTCTGAGGACGCTTTGTTCGGCGTCATTTGATTGGGGATGGTGGACCATCAGCAATGATTGATTGCACGCTAGCTAAAGCAACATCTGCCCAAAAAGATTCTAGCCACCATGTTACACCAGCTACCGCATATTCTGCTACATGTGCATTTCGGACTTCTGGTGCTAATTCATGAGCGCGACCGCCAAAAACAATATCAAAAGGTGTAGTTGCAGTTCTGTATTGAGCAATATATTCTCGCATTTCCCGAATATCATCTGGTGTAAGTGTGCCATTGCGTCCAGTTGGAAAAATGCCATCCCATTGTGCAGCGCGACGGAATGGGCGTGTACCTGACCAGACGCCAGCAATCCAAATTGGGATTCGCGGTGTCTGAAAAGAAGCTGGCAAGAAGTGAGCATTCTCCACTGAGTAATATTTTCCTTGATACGTTACGGGATTTCCCGTCCAAAGACCAGTCAGAACATCCAAGCCTTCATCAAGCATATCTCCATGCACACGGTTATCGGGCGATTCGCCAACCGCACTATATTCGCGCCACCAATCGCCGCCAATCCCTGCACCAACAATGAGTCGCCCAGCAGAATAATGATCTAACGTTACGGTTTCACGCGCTAATTTCCAAGGACGCCTTCTAGGAAATGCTGTGATTAATGCACCAATACGAAGGCGACTTGTTGCGCCAGCAATAGCAGTTAAGGCTATCCAAGGATCTGCAACAGGACCAAGTGCCGAATCGGCGTCAGGTAGGAGGTGATCCCATAGAAAGAAACCATCCCACCCTGCACTCTCAGCAGATTTGGCTAATTCAACAAGCGTGTGAACAGAACCAAAGGTATCGAAATTGGGAACGTAAATTGCATATTTCATGGATGCTCCTGTTTATATCTTCTTTGATAAGAGAGCAAAACTGTTGCCAGACGCCCAACGGTTGGCGTTAGCCGCTTGGGGTGGGAGCGTGGACTCGCCGTCGAAACGGGAAAAACTCTCAGCCGAGACAAAACTCCAAATAACGCGGCGCGTACCCCAAGTCGGCTGCACGCGGTGTTAGCTGCGTTTTATTTTAATAGCCAATTATGGTAAGCCCATAAGGAATTTGAGCACGATTATGGCTATAAAGCGCATCTGCTACGGCAACGGCTTTGTCGTAATCTCTACTCAACATATCTTTACCGCCGCTCTTATATTTATAAGCGTTTGATACCGCCAAACAAAGATGATTTACGTCAACCATCACCATCGCTTGAAATAAATCTCGAAAAAGCGCGTTCCCAAGAATAGCTCTACCTGCTTCAACTTCTAATCCGCATTGCCAACCCGGATGGAAAGCATCTATCTCATACCGCAAAGTTGGTTCATCATTTTCGCCATAAAAAACAGGACGATGCAATTTCTTGGCGGCGGTTTTCCCACTCTCAACATCAAAGCCAATTTTTATGAGCCCATCACAGAGAACACTTAAGACTTGATTGCTTTCTAGCCCTTTTGCTAACTGTAGTGTGGAGATGATAGGCTCATAACTTTTGAATACATCAACTACGCTCTTTACAAAACTGGGAGAAGGCTTTGTTCTTGGGAATGAAGTATATCGGATCTGCGAATTCATAATGACTTCTCCATGATTTCATGTACTAAGCAGCTAACTATTAATTCAACGGAACACATTAATAAGCTCCGTAGGCATATCAACGGACGGACACCCATCCGTTGATACCGCTAAATGGGGGAGTTAGACGGAATGTCCATCCGTTGAACTCCCCTTTTTGGGGAGTTATACAGAAATACCCATCCGCATAACATCCTTTCAAGTACAATGGGTTTTTAAATTCTTCCCTATTATACAACCCTTCCCCAAAGAACTCATGCCCCCCACCCTCACTCTCCTCACCTCCCCCGACTGGACCGACTACGCCCTCCTCGACACCGGACACGGCAAAAAACTCGAACGGTTCGGCAAATATACATTCATCCGCCCCGAAGCCCAGGCCATCTGGCACCCTGCCCTGCCCGAAAAACACTGGCGCGCCGCCCACGGCGAATACGTCGCCACCGGCGATGAAGGCCACGGCAAATGGGAACTCCCCGCGCCCCTCCAGCCCTGGAATCTCACCTATAAAGGATTGGAAATGGAAGTGCAGGTCGGCGGCTCCCGGCATCTGGGCGTCTTCCCCGAACAGGCCGCGCACTGGGATTGGATGGGGGAGACGATAGAGGGGGCGGCGCGTCCGGTGAAAGTGCTGAACCTCTTTGGCTACACCGGCCTCGCCAGTCTCGCCGCGGCGCAGGCGGGCGCGTCCGTCACGCATGTGGACGCGTCCAAAAAAGCCATCGCCTGGGGGCAGAAGAATCAGGAACTCTCCAAAATGAAAGACCGCCCCATCCGCTGGCTGTTGGATGACGTAGAAAAGTTCGTGCGCCGCGACGTCCGCCGGGGGGCGCACTACGACGGGCTAATCCTTGACCCCCCCAAATTCGGACGCGGCCCCTCCGGCGAAGTGTGGGAATTTTTCGAAGCGATGACGGATTTACTTGCCAATTGCAAAACCCTGCTCAGTGACCGCCCCCTCTTCATCGTCCTCACCGCCTACGCCATCCGCGCCTCCGCCCTCAGCATCCACTACGCCGTCGCAGACATGGTCAAAGACCTGGGCGGCACCCTCACCTCTGGCGAACTCGCCCTCGAAGAGCAAAGCGCAGGCCGCCTCCTCGCCATGGCCATCTTCTCCCGCTGGCGCAAATAACCCCGCGAGGCGGCAAGTAGCTCATGGGGTTAAAAAGAACGCCCCAATACAAAATACGGGTACTCACCAAACGTAGGAAGCTCCGAAAAAAAGATGCACGGGGGATGTCCCTGTGCATCCTTTTTTAAAGTTCCACTACGACATATCCAACAAGGAGCGAAACATGAACTCTCTCACTGGTAAAACGGCCCTGATTACTGGGGGTGGAAGCGGCATTGGACAGGGGATCGCACTGGCCTTTGCCGAACTCGGCGCGAACGTCGTCGTCTGCGGGCGGCGGGTGGACGCGCTCGAAAGTACGGCCCACGCGGGGCGCGCGTTCCCCGGTCAAATCCACCCCCTTCCGGGAGACATTTCCCAGGAAGGAGACGTGACCCGGATCGTCAACGCCACCCTCGCGCAATTCGGCAAAATCGACATCCTCGTCAACAACGCCGCCGTTTCGTTCAGCGGCCCCGTTCACACCGTCAGCGTCGAAACCTGGGATCAGGTCATGGCCATTAACCTGCGCGGCCCGTTTCTCATGTGCCGCGCCGTGCTCCCCCACATGCGCGCCCAACGGAGCGGCCACATCCTCAACATTAGCTCGGAATCGGGCATCGAATACTATCCGGGCGACGCCGCGTATGGCACCTCCAAACACGCCCTCAATGCCCTCGATGAATACCTCCAACGGGAAAACCAGGAATTTAACATCCGCGTCAACACCATTTGCCCCGGTATGGTCGTCTCCGAAATGACCGCCGACGAACCCCACCTCAACCGCGCCAAATGCCTCTTCCCCTCCGACATCGCAGACCTGGCCGTGTGGCTGGTCACGCGCCGGGCCAATATCAAAGTTGGCTCCCCCATTTTGATTCAAACAATGGAGAATCCGTGGGAACAATAATCGGGTAAAATAGCCGCCGTTCCTCTTGGTTTGTCGCGAGGCACATTTGTGCCGGAGGCGCGCGGACCGCGCGGAACAAGAAATGCTGATTACCCTTATTCTTGGAGACTTCTTACATGGAAAAAACACTCGTCTTAGTCAAACCCGATGGCGTGCAACGCGGCCTGATCGGGGAAGTCATTGCCCGGCTTGAACGGCGCGGCCTGCGCCTTGTTGGGGCGAAATTCATCCAGGTTAGCCGCGAACTGGCCGAAACCCACTATGCCATCCACAAAGGCAAACCCTTTTACGAAGGGCTGATCAACTACATCATCTCCGCCCCGGTGATGGCGATGGTCTGGGAAGGCCCCCGCGCGATTGCCGCCGTCCGCCAAACGATGGGGGCCACCCGCCCGTGGGAAGCCGCCCCTGGCACCATCCGCCACGACTTCGCCCTCGAAGTAGGCCGCAACCTCACCCACGCCTCCGACAGCGTCGAAAATGGCGAAGCGGAAGTTGCCCTCTGGTTCAAATCCGAAGAACTCGTCAGTTGGGCACGTGCCACTGATCAATGGATTTTTGAATAACAAACCTTCCGTACCTACTCACCAAGAGTAGAAAGTTCCGAAAAAAAAGGATGGAAGGGGGGATGTCCATCCCCCCTTCCATCCTTTTTTTTCGGGTTTTCCCTCTTCGAGCGTGAGTAATTACAACCTTCCTGAAAAGCCGAGTTTTTCCTTGAAAGCGGGTGTGTCCTGCTTGTACGGCAAAACTCGGTTTTTCGGCGATGTGTATAAAAAAGACCGGTCAAGTGACCGGTCTTTTTTGTTTACTGCAAGCGTAGCAAGGTTTTCCCTGCCGCCCAAAGCTCTTCCAGCCGATAATACTCCCGCTGATCCACTGAAAAAATATGCAAAACTACACTCCCATAATCGGCCAGCATCCAACCATTTTGTGCGATGCCCTCCAATCGGCCTTTCACCTTATGGTCATCCCGCATCTGGTCGCGCACAGCTTGGGCCAGCGCGTCCAACATCCGGTTACTGGTCCCCGAACAGATGACAAAATAATCCGCAATCGTCGTCAATTCTTGAATATCCATCAAAACAATATCTTCGGCTTTTTTATCTTCCAAGATATTTACAATTGTACGGGCAAGCTCTAAACTTTCCAAAAAAACCTCCAAAAAAAGTAACTACTCACCATGAGTAGGAAGTTCCGAAAAAAAAGGATGGAAGGGGGAATGACCATCCCCCCTTCCATCCTTTTTTTTCGAGTTTTCCCTCTTTGAGTGTGAGTAATCACAAAAAAAATTATAGTAACCGTTTCGCGATATTTGGAGAATCCCCGAAAGAAAAAGGAAGCGTGGGTGATAGCCATCCCCCACATTTCCTTTTTCTTTTGGAACTTTCTTCTCTAAATTGAAAGGTTACAAGTTACATTTTCTCGGCCAATGGGACCGAATACATACGCGAATACACAGCCCCATTCGCCTGCAAATCACTCCGAAACAGATGCACCTCCGTCACCTGGGTCACCCCCAAAAAGCCCACCTTCTTTTCCTTCAAAACCTGTCCAATTTTTTGCAGGTCTTTGGGGCCTGCATTGCGTCCCACCCGGCCTAACGTCAGGTGGGGCTTAAAATCTCGATTTTCCGAAGCATACCCCAAACGATCGGTTTCTACATCAATCGTCCGTTGAAGAGACATCAAATCGGGCGGCCCCTCCACCCCCACCCACACCACGCGCGCCCGCAATGCACTGGGAAACGCGCCCAGCCCCCCCACACTCAGCGCAAACACCGGACACCCCGCCGCAGACGTGCGAATAATCTCTTTTAAGCGTCCCATATTGGACATGGAAACATCCCCCAAAAATTTCAGTGTCAAGTGCATATTTTCTACCGGCACCCAACGGACCGCCCCCTCGCCAATTTCCTGGCGCAACCCGTCCATTACCTGCGCCAAACGCTCTCGGGCGGCGTCACGCTCAACGACACGATCCTGCACTTCAGCCAGCTCGAGCTGCCCTTCGGCGGCGTCGGCCCCAGC
>JABWBV010000304.1 GCA_013359445.1 Anaerolineales bacterium
GAGGTAAAACTCGAAAAAAAAGGATGGAAGGGGGGATGTACATCCCCCCTTCCATCCTTTTTTTTCGGAATTTCCTACTCTTGGTGAGTAGTTACAAAAGTTTCATTTCCTGACTCCAGCGGATTGCGTAAGGGCGCAGGACGCACGCCTGGAGTATAGAAAAATGTGTGAACCCTCACCCCCTCGGGTGAAGGGAAGGTGATGAATGTTCTCTTTGGATGAACTGTCTCTCTTTTTCTCGTCAGGAGAAAATCACGCTTTGCTTACCCGCCTGGCGGATCACTGGCGCGCGGCGGGGGCAACGGCGTTTGGCGTATGGCACACGGACACCCTCGTGCGGGTTTGGCCTCCGGGGACAACCGTGGCGCGGCCCGATCTGGTTGCGCCGCTGATGTTGCACGGTAGATCGTGCGGGCAGTTGGGCGTGGTGGGGCTGGAGAGTGCGTTGGCCCAGGCCCGTCTGGCGGTGGATGCCGATCTGGTCAACACCATCCTACAAAATCAGGTCGATCTAGAGGCCATGATTGGCGATTTGAGCGAAAATCAGGATCAACTGTTGGCGTTGTACGAACTCGCCCAATCGATGCGGAGCCAGTTAGACACGGGGGAATTGGTCCAGGCGGTGACCCGCCAGGCGATGCGCCTCACCAAAGCGCGGGCGGCCTTCACCTGGTTGGTTACGGCTGACCACCCGCCAATTTACCAGTTTTACCCCGCCCCGCTCCTTCCTTTTGAACTGCTCCCCAAGCTCTTTCAGCGTGCCAACCAGAGTGCAAACCCCGTCCTGCTCACTGCAACCGATCTGCCGGAACACTTGGTCGCCGGGGTGGAAAACCTGTACCTGATCCCAATCCAGTTGAGCGGGGTTACGATTGCCGCACTGGGTCTGTTATTTGACCGTTCCGCGGCGGCCCTCTCGCCCGATTTGAAACTGGGTCAGGCCATTGCGCGCCAGGCGGAAGTGTATTTTGAGAATGTGCTCTTGCACGAAGATGCCCTCAAACAAACTCGCTTGCGTACCGAACTCTCCCTGGCACGACAGATTCAATTCAGCCTGCTTCCCCAAAAATTACCGCAACTCCCCGGTCTTGATATGTATGCGGCGATGCGCCCGGCGGAAGAAGTGGGGGGAGATTTTTACACCTTCGCCCATCGCCCGGACACCTCGCTAGCCTTTACGATTGCCGACGCCGCCGGCAAGGGGATGCCAGCCGCCATGCTTATGTCCATGACACATACCATCATCAGCAGTGCGGCGCGGTTCATGCCTATTCTGACCCCCAAACTCCTCATTGGGCGCGCCATTCAAGACCTGTACGACAACTTCACCGAAACTGGGCTGTTCGTAACGCTGTTTGCCGGGCAATATTTCTCGGAAGGCCGCTGTTTGCGCTTTGCGAACGCCGGTCACTCGCCCGTGATCTTCTGCCCGGCCCATGCACCAGCCCACTTGCTCGAAGCCGACGCCCCCCCAATGGGCGTGTTACCCGACAATTTGTGTGAGGATTTTGAGCTTTGTTTCGAGATCGGCGACGTGTTAATCGCCGCGACCGATGGGTTCAGTGAAGCGGTCAACCCTGCGAACGAAATGTTTTCCTACCAACGCTTGCTCGACCTGGCCAAAGCCCTGGCCGACCGCCCCGCGCGGGAGATTGCCGCGGCGTTTTATCAGGCAATGGATGATTTTCAAGGCAATCAGCCTCAACGAGACGATCAAACCATCATTGTCCTAAAAGGAATCCCCAAATGAGTTTTCACGAAATCACCCGGCTGGATTTGCCCGCCAGCTATTCGTCTCTGGAAACTGCACGGACCCAACTCGAAGCCACCCTGGCACGTTGGCCCAACCTGAACCTGACCGAAGCCAGTTTATATAACCTGCAACTGGCCCTCCACGAAACCCTCACCAATATCATTGAGCACGCCTATGAAGGCATTGCCGATGGTCGGATCGAGATCATTTTTTATTTTGATCAGGCGCACGCCCAACTGATGATCGAACTCCACGACTGGGGCATCTCGTTTGACCCCACCGTAACCCCCCTGCCAAATTTCGGCCATCCTCAAGAACATGGCTATGGCTTATTTTTGATCCATTCTTTGATGGATGAAGTCATTTACCAGACAGAAAACAATGACAATGTTTGGCGCCTTGTGAAAAAATTGGCCTAACCACAATCAGGAGACCGTGATGAGTACCATTCTTGTCGTCGATGATCACCCCGTCAACCAACGCTTACTTCAATATCGTTTGACCAGTATTGGGCATTCCGTGTTAATTGCCAATAATGGCCTCCAGGCCCTGAAGATATTAAATGAACCCTCTAACCAGACCATTGACCTGGCTATTGTAGACATCGCCATGCCCGAAATGGACGGCCTGACCCTGTTACATCAACTGCGTAGTAGTCCGCAATTCCAGACCTTACCGATTGTCATGCTCACCGCCAGCGGTCAAGAAACCGACCGCCAGATCGCGAAAGCGGAGGGCGCGAACGCATTCCTGACAAAACCCGTCAGTTCATGGGAATTAACCGAGACCATCCGGCGCTATTTACCCGCCGCGTGAAGGAAAACCGCATTATGTCTTCTCCCTCGCTTCCCATCCCCAACCACCCCTTCCCCCGTCCATTTGATAGCCTGCCCGTTTCCATCTGGGAGGAGGATTTTTCGGCAGTCAAACAATATATAGAGGGCCTACGCGCCAGCGGCGTCCAAGATTTCCAAAGCTATTTTGCCCAACAGCCCGAGGCGGTGACGTATGCCGCGGGCCTGATTCGAGTTCGCACGGTCAACCAGGCCACCCTGGAACTGTTTGGCGCGGCCGATGAACCCACACTCCTCGCTAATTTAGCGATGATTTACGCCTCCCCGACCAATAATGTCCTGGCGCATGAGATGATTGCCATTGCCGAGGGGGCCACGCGCTTCGAAGGGGAAGGGATCAATTATCGTCTGGATGGGCTTCCCCTTAACGTGCAAATTCGCTGGTCTGTCGCACAGGGTGCAGAAGACGATTACAGCCATGTCATTGTCTCGGTTTTAGACATTACTTCGCGCAAACAAGCCGAACTCGCTTTGCAACACCGGATTGCCTTTGAAAACCTGATTTCGGCAATTTCCACCCGATTTATTAAACTCACTTCCTCTGAAGTGGATATAGCCATCCAAGAAGCGTTGGGGGAAATTGGGCAGTTTGCCGGCGTTGATCGATGCTATGTTTTTTTGCTCACGTCGGATGAAAAACTGATGAACAACACGCACGAATGGTGTGCGGCAGGGATTGAGCCACAGATTGAAAATTTACAAAATCTTCCAGTGGACATCCTCCCCTGGTGGATGAGCAAATTACATCGTTTAGAAAATATCCATATCCCCCGCGTGGCCGATTTACCCACCGAAGCCAGCACCGAGCGCGAACTGCTCCAATCGCAAGATATTCAATCGGTGGTCGTTGTCCCCATGCTCCACGAAACAACCGTCCTGGGGTTCATCGGTTTTGACTCGGTCCACGCCGAAAAAACCTGGCTCGATGAAGAAATCAAACTCTTACGCATGGCCGCCGAGATTCTAACCAACGCGCTGGTCCACCAACGCACAGAGGCGGCCCTCAAAGCCCAGCGCGATTTCGCGCTCTTGGTGGTCAATACCATGGGGCAGGGTCTCACGGTTACCGATGCCCGGGGCCGCTTTGAATTTGTCAACCCAGCTTTTGCCCGTATGTTGGGGTGCGCGCCCGAACAGTTAATTGGAAAATCACCCAACGACTTCACCTTTGAATCGGATCACGGTGCGCTAGAAAAAGCGCGTATGCAACGAAGCCGCGGCGAAACCACAACCTACGAAACACGCCTCAAACAAGCCCAAGGCGGCGAAATTTATGTCATGATTACCGGGGTGCCGCGCATGATAGGAAGCCAAATGGCTGGCTCGGTTACGGTTATCACTGACCTGACCGAACGCAAGCGGATGGAAGATGCCCTCGCACAAGCCCGTGACCAGGCGCTAGAAGCCTCGCGTCTCAAATCCGAATTTGTTGCCACCATGAGCCACGAAATCCGTACCCCCATGAATGGCATCATTGGGATGACCGAACTGCTCCTCGAAAGTTCCTTATCCGAAGATCAGCGGGAATTTGGACAAATTGTCTTGAGCGAGGCCCAATCCCTGCTCAACATCATTAACGACATCCTCGATTTCTCCAAGATCGAGGCGGGAAAACTGCTGTTAGACATCGTCGATTTCGAGTTGACCACCCTGGTCGAGGGGGTGGTCGAACTGGTGACGCCTCGCGCAAACTTAAAAAATCTTTCACTCATGTGTTTTGTGGACCCACGCACCCCCCTGCGTCTGCACGGCGACGTAGGCCGGTTACGCCAGGTTTTACTCAACCTGGTCGGGAACGCGGTCAAGTTCACCGAACGAGGCGAAATCGTGGTGCAGGCAAACCTGCTTTCGATCACCGACACACAGGTCGCGTTACGTTTTTCGGTCCAAGACACCGGGATTGGCATAAAATCGAGTGCCCATCAATACCTGTTCCAGCCCTTTACGCAGGTTGAAGGCGGGATCACGCGCCGGTATGGCGGCACCGGGTTGGGGTTGGCAATATCCAAGCGTCTGGTGGAATTAATGGGGGGCGAAATTGGCGTGGAGAGTACGGAGGGGAAAGGCTCTACCTTTTGGTTTACTGTCTATCTCAAACAAGTGGCCCATTCCGAACCAGTTTTGGCAGACCCCCTGTCTCCAAATTTGCGCGGCTTAAAAGTTTTGGTCGTAGATGACAACCGGACGCAACGCGAAATTCTGCAAAACTACCTCAACGCCTGGGGCATGCCAGGCACCGCGGTAAGCAGTGGACGCGAGGCCATGCAAGCCTTGCAACGTTCGGCGGAAACACACGATCTCTACCAACTTGTCCTGGTCGATTTAGTCATGCCGGGGATGGATGGTTTTGATTTGGCCGCAGAAATTCGGGCTGACCCTCGCCTGGCCTCCGTTCGTCTGGTGATGCTCACCGCTTACGATGAAAAAGGACAGGGCGAACGGGCACTCAAAGCGGGTTTCCTGGCCTACCTCACCAAACCGATCAAACAATCGCGCTTGTTCGATCTCATCGCCACCTCGATGCAGGGATGGCGTGGCACCTCACCCACCCCTTCATCCCCCCCCCATCGCGCCAAGTCTACCTCCCCGCTTTCGCAAACCGGTGCCTTACGCAGTGGAAAATTGCTCTTGCTCGTAGAAGATAACCCCATCAACCAAAAAGTGGCCCTGACCCAATTGCAACAACTCGGTTATGCCGCCGAGGTTGCCAACAATGGGCGTGAGGCCGTGGAGGTCATCCACGATGTATTCCGCGCTGGCAACCGCTATGGCTTAATTTTGATGGATATCCAAATGCCCGAAATGGACGGGTACACAGCCACTGCACGCATTCGTTCCCTGGAAAAAGAATACGGCCTCCACACCCCCATTATTGCCATGACCGCCCACGCCATGAAAGGGGATCGGGAACGGTCCATCGAAGCTGGAATGGATGATTATTTGAGCAAACCCGTCCAACTGGAAATGCTCCGCGACATGCTAGAACGCTGGTTAGCTGAACCCCTCTAAAGGCGTAACTTCTCCGCCAATTATCCGTCCCCCCCTTCAAACTCATAAATCACTACACTTCCCTGCTCAAACACCGGCGTCAAAAACCGGCGAAACTTCGTCTCATTCACCCCATAGGTACTGCGTTCCAGGTTGCCCACCACCACATACCGAACCCCATACTGGCGAAGCAACGCCTCAGTTTGCGGCCAACTCCCCGTCCGATAAATCGTCTCCACGTCCCCCTGACGCGTCCCCTGCTCCTCATACCCGCCGCGCCACTGCGCCTCATGGCCGGGCCAACCGAGCAAAGCGGGCAAACCACTATGCCCGGACATCCGCGCATAGCCACTATAACTGCCCCCCACCGCTTCCACCAACGTCCCCATCGGGGCAGTTTTCAGCCACTCCACCGCCGCCAGTTCGTCCCCGGATAAAAACGAATACCCGGTCCCGTCCAACGTCCAGGGATTCTGAAAATTATTCGTCCGGGTGGGCATCCCCAAAATCGGATACAGCAACCCAATCCCCGCGCACAGCACAACCACCGCACCCGCCCCCACCTGCGCCCCCCCGCGCAACCGTTTCAACAAAAACGCCGCCCCAAAACCTGCCGCCGTCCCCCACAACAACCACGTCTGATAATAAAACTTAAATACCGTATTCATCCGCCAGCCAAACTGATCCCGCAAATACACAAACTCTGGCCCGATGACCAACAACGTCCCAATCAGAATCATCAACCCGGCAAACGTCCCCACCCCCAAACCGGGCCGCGCGGTGCCCTCCTCCCCGGCCTCTTTCCGAAACCACCCGGCCACCGCCAACCCAAACAACCCGATCAGCGTGCCCAACCCGGCAATGCCCGTTACCCGTCGCGTCATCCCCTCCCGCAAAAACGAGGCCGCATCCGGCGCCCCGAGCAAATTGATGCCCTCCTGCCCCGCGGGCGTCAAGGCGGCCAACGCGCCCACCCCCAACGCCAACAAAAACAACAGCAAAACAAACCCCGCCCCCACCCCCAACCCCAGGCGCAAATTTCCACCTTCGTCCCGCCATTGCACATACAAATACAAAAACAACGGCACCAACAACGTCCCAAACATCACCCATAAATGTGCGCCGCGCGTGGGGTTAAGCAAGTTCGGCAAAAAGCCCCCCGCCTGGGACGAGAATCCCACGTAAAACGGCAGGTACAGCGCCACGCCTGCCACCCCCAACGCCGCGCCCAACCCGGCAAATTCCACGGCCCGGGACCACGTCCACCCGTCTTCCCCCGCGCGTTTCAGCGCATATGCCCCAGCAAACAGGGCCAAATAAATCGGAAAATCCCAGGTGTTCAAAAACGCCAGCCCCCCCAACGTCAACGCCGCCAGCCCAAACGTCATCTTGCTCAAGCGCAGACGGAACCCAAACAGGTTAAACGCTTCCGCATCCCGGCTCAAAAACAGATTCAACGCCAACCCCATCGCCAAAAACGCAAACGGAATCGCCAAGACATGCGGGTGCAAATCCCCCAGCAAAAACGAGAAAAACGGAAACTCGTCAATAATCTCCAACTCCGCCCCGCTAAAACTCACATCATTCACCACGCGGGAGGCCCGCCACCACCAGCCCCACCCTCGGTTGGGCGGCGGCCAGTCAAACGTCGCCGCTGGGGGGCCAATCAAATCCTTGATGTTCAACCACGACCAAAACGCGCTCTCCCCGTTCTGCCAACCGATCCCCCGCGCGTGCAACACCTCCAAAAACGCCTCCGCATTGCTCACCAGCAGGACAAATAACGGAGCGAGCAAGGCCAAACTTGCGGATTGCGTGTTCCGTTTTGCGTCTTCTTTCTCATCCGATAACTGATCTGCTGACTTGCCAACTTGCAGACTTGCCAACAAATTATACGCCACCCCCCACGCCCCCATTCCTCCCAGCGCAAACACCGTCGCCAGCATCAAACTAAACGCAACCGGGGTACTCACCTTCGTCAGCATCGCCAGCATCGCCGCCATCACATAACCGAAGTAATAATACGAAATTGCATACCCCGCCAACCAGCCATCGTGCGGCGGAAAAGTGGGCGAGCGCAAAATGCTATTGATAAACATCAACTCCATCGGCTTTTCGGTAGAGGCCAGATCGGGATTGGCCCCGCGCAGATACGTCATCAGCCCGAACGCCGCGAGAAACAATACTTCCCCGACCACCACCGCCCCCCGATGGCGTGCCCACCACGCGCGGAAGCCATCCCACCCCACGCGGGTCGCGGCCCACCCGCTCAGGATCAGCACCACGATCAGGGCAAACACCAACCCGCCAGGGTTGTTTCCCAACACGCCCAGCGAGGCCAACATCCAAAACACATACGCCCACATGAGCAAGCCCAACGTCCGGCTGAGAGCATAGCCCCGATCCGGCAGTCCGGGTAACAGCCAAAACGCGAGGGGAAAGGTAATTAGCCCAAGGAGGGAGAGGGTGAGGTACCAGAGAAAAATGGAGGTCATAGGATTCTAGTTAGCAAGTTTGCAAGTCGGCAAATTAATAACTCATGTTACGCAAGGTGCGACGCACTTCAGGCAATTTTAGGGAAAAAGGCGAAATCTTAATCCCGGCTTTTCTCTTGGGTCAAGTGCGTGTCGCACCTGCGTCGCACCGAGTCCGTGCGTAACATCAGTTAACAAGTTGCAAGTCG
>JABWBV010000305.1 GCA_013359445.1 Anaerolineales bacterium
GACGCGCACCAAAAGAGGCCTGCATGAACGAACTTAAACAGCTCAAAACTATTTCGCGCCAGACCTGTGACGGGCACACCTATGCCATTTTGTTGGCTTTGGACATCTATGATCCGACCACGGCGCGCGAGTTTTTGGAGCAGGTTTTGGAGAAATTTAAGATGCACTGGATGATTGGCCCGCCGCAAACGACGCATTTGTTGGTCACCCTCATGGGAGACTTATCGGCCCCGCAATTTGTGGCCCTCTGCCAGGAGAAAATGGATACCGACCCTATCTTACGGGCGATTGTGTCCCGGCTGAAGGTGGCGGATGTGTGGCGCGGGGCGTCCTCTGGTGCGATGTTGGAGCAGGAAACCCTGTTGATGTAAACCAAAAGTCATTCCTCACGCTTAATGGGGGGAACTCGAAAAAAAGGATGAAAGAGGGGATGTCCCCCCCCCTTTTTCCCTTTTTTTCGAAACTCCCTACTTTTGGTGAGTACTTTGTAAAGGAAGTCTTTTGAAGTTTTATACGAGGAAAAACTTGCGAAAACTTATTTTACGGAGTAGTGAGTAAAGACAACCCAAAAATAATGAGTTTTGGCGCGTTGCCGAAGACCATTTTTTATCCCTTTCATTTTTTTAAAATAGGAGAAGAAAATATGAAACCCCCCAAACATTCTTTAAAACTGTTCGCCCTGATCGCCACGCTTGGCCTCGCGGCCCTGGCCTGCGCCATCCCCGGCCTGGGCAACAGCGATGGCTCCCTCTATCGCGACGATTTTTCCAGCACCAATAGCAACTGGGGCATTGGCACCGATGCCGATAGCTCGGTGGAATACGTGAGCGACGGCTTGCAATTTTTTGTGACCACCACCAATTATTTCACCTGGAGCAATCCGGGCGTGGAAGAAGGTTTTGAAAACATCCATATTGAAGTGACGGTCAAAAATCGGAGCACCGACCCGAACGCCGCGTTTGGCCTGGTTTGCCACCAGCAAGTGACCGGCGATTCGCACTACTACATGGCGATTACCCAAAGTGGGCAATATGCCATTGCCAAAGCCGCCATTGCCCAGACGGATGTCTTTTTGACCAATAATGATCAATGGGGCGACTCAGACCTGATCCCGGTCGAAGCCGAAACCTACCAACTCGGGGCCGATTGCGGCAACGGAACCCTGACGCTGTACGTGAACGGTCAGCAGATCGCCTCCGTCTCCGACAGCACCTACACCAAAGGCGAAGTCGGCCTGTTTGCCTGGAGCGGCGAAGAAACCGCCGGGACAACGGTCGTGTTTGATGATTTTGTCGTCACCTCGCTGACGAGCGGCGAATAAAAGCAAATCACGGAGAGGCAGGTGAAAAACCTGCCTCTCCGCTTTTTGGGGAAGATCTTCAACCCTGGTTCCCCCCCGAATGGGGGAAGCGCCGGAGGCCAGTGCCGCGGTTTCGGACGCCTTTCGGACGGGCGTAGGACGGGCAATTTATAAAATGAACCTAACTACTCAGCATGAGAGAGGAACCCCCCCCGAAAAAAGGGTGAAAAGGGGATGTAAATCCCCTTCTTAGGGGGTGTAAAAGTATAAATCCGCGTTTTCCGCTCGCCCCGGATTGCCAAATCCCGCCGGAGCGATCTACGAAATTATTCTTTTACAAGCCCTTACCCTTTTCGGGGCTAATCTCCTGAGGACAAATTCCCGGCAAAACGAGAGAGCCGGAATGCCAAAAATGCTCGATAGGACGAAACTTATGAAAACACGCGCGATTGCACTCTTTTTTAGCCTGATACTTTTGTTTTGGGTAGGTGGCCCTTTTGCCGTAAACGCCGAAAAACCAGCCCCACCCCCCGAAGCAACCCCCACCGTTGAAGTGTCTGACGCACTGGAAACGGTGGCTGGCCCGGTTTTTATCGCTGACCAGCTCTTGGGCGCGCCCAACCCTCCATCAGGGTGTACGACAAATGTGTATGGGTTTGAGTCGGTGACGAGCACCCCAATTGAAGATGCAGGCGTCATTACCTCTACCTTGACGATTGATGGCCTGGACGATTATCTCTGGGATTTAAACCTGACCACCTACATCGAACATACCTATGCCGCCGATCTCGATATTTTCCTGACCTCGCCCGCCGGAACAGAGGTATCGCTCACCACTGATAACGGCGGTAGCTCGGATAACGTCTTCAACGGGACTGTGTGGGACGATCAATGGGTTGGTTCCTCTGTGGGGGATTACACATATGTCAACAATGTCCCCGTGCCAACCATGTCCCCGGAAGAGGCCCTGGGCGCTTTCATTGGCGAAGACCCCAACGGTACCTGGACCTTGACCATCTACGACGATTTAGGGGGTGACGTAGGCGCTTTGAACGGCTGGCATCTCCAGATCACGACCCTACCTGCCACCCCCCAGTTCATCGGTACCTATTCGACCAGCGGGAATCCGACCACACCTATTCCTGATGGGGATACGCTGATCACAACTATCCCCTTTAATGTGCAACCGCTGATTTTTTCCAATCTCGAACTGACGTTGAAGCTTAATCACACCCACAGTGCTGACCTGGATGTTTATCTGGTCTCCCCAGGCGACCTGATCACGGTGACGTTAACGAGCGACAACGGGAGCGATCTCAATAATGTCTTTGGCAACACCATTTGGAGCGATCAAGCCGGAGATACGAACCCGCCCGGCGCAGTATCCGATACCACATTCGATGACGGTGTGGCGGAAACCGCGTTGGTCCCCGAAAATGCAATGTCCGCGTTTATTGGGCAAAACCTTTCCGGAACCTGGAAAGTCATCATCGTGGATGATGATGGGGGTGAGACAGGCACCTACCTTGGATATACCCTGAAGGTTAATCTACAGTCCTGTCTGCCTGATCTTGATGTCAACCAGATTTCAAATGCGTATCCGACCCACACCAACGAACCCATCGAATATAACATCATGGTCCAGAACGATGGCTCCACTCTGGCGCAGAACGTCCTCCTGACAGATACCCTCCCCAGCGGGATGGCCTTCCAAAGCTGGACCGCGGCCCTCGGCTGGACGTGCGAAACCCCCGCGGTGGGGCAAAGTGGACAGATCACCTGCGCGGCCAGTGAACTTGCCCCTCTCACCACCATCACCCATACCTTAAACCTGGTCCCAGTCAACGCCCCACAACCGATTCCTGATAACATTGTTGTCGTTTCCACAAGCGACCCCGAATCCATCGAATACAACAATAGTGATGGGTATGAACATTGGGTAGTGTATCAATCGGCAAATGGTAACTATTGGGACCTGCAAGACGCGTTATTTTATTGGGCAACCAATGCCAGCAACCTGCCGATTGACGATGGCGGTTTGGAAGATGGCGGGCAAGATGCGTTCGACAGTTGGGGCATGTTGCAGGTGCGCATCCTCGATGAGAGTAATACCATCCTGACTGACAACCAGCCCTTAGAAGACTTTGACCTGACCTTTGTGGGAGATGGCTGGGAGTCGCACAATCACCCTTCCTATAGTGGCATTGCGATTCAGCGTACGATTTACGCCCCGCAAACAGTCAATTACCTCCGCTACCTGGATACCTTCACCAACAATTCCACCCATGTCCGCCACATCCGGGTGGCCTGGGGGGGCGATCTGGGGTCGGATAGCGGTACCACCATTGCCGCCACCGCCTCCGGGGATTTGACGCTCGATTCATCCGATCCGTGGGCCGTCACGATTGAAGAGGGGAGCCACAACCCTGCAGGGCCGGCTGGCGACCCGCCCGTAGGCTACTTGTTATATGGCTCCGGGGATACCAGTTACCAGGGGACAGGGGATTCCAACGTCAATCCGTTTGAAACGGCGTGGTCTGGCAACGGGAATGAATATCTGGCGCACGTGTACGCCTTCACCCTCCAACCCGGGGAAACCAAACACTTGCTGTACTTTGTCTATCGGGGCCTGGCGGAAGAAACCGAAGGCCCAGAATATTGCACCACCAACTGCGTGACGCCCCCCGCGGGCACGGAAATCGCCCTGGCGCAGACCGTACTCACCACGTTGGCCGCCACGCCGGATGTGTGTGATCTTCCCGAAGCCCTCTTCCCCGAGCTGGTCAACTGGCCGGAATTAAATGTAACCTGCCCGGTTATCTCCTACCCACTCTTTTTACCGCTGATTACGCGGTAAACCCTCTGGGGAGGGGTCCCTCTCAATGTGCCCCTCCCCTTTTTCGGAGTATTCGATGAAATGGTTTATTTCCTATGATGCCACTCAGGCTATTCTTTTTGTAGAAACCCAAGGGTTACTTGACCCGGCTTCTGGCGCACAAATGGTGCAGGAATGTGTGCAGAAGTTGAATGAACTCAATTGTCGCAAGTGTTTGGTAGATCATCGTGGGTTGGAAGAAGTTTCGCACAGCACAATGGATTGGTATAACGTTCCAAAGCTGTTACGACAATTGGGTTTCCCCCACTATATTAAAATCGCGAATGTGATTCCTACTAAATTTGGTTCAGACTCCCATTTTCTTGAGACAGTGGCCCATAATCAGGGCTATGGCTTGATTAAAAACTTTTCAAATTATGAAATCGCCCTGAACTGGCTCAAAAAATAAAAACCTGTCCAAAATTCCTTCTCCCATCCCTTTTTTGGGGACACTTACACCTGGCCTATAAGTAATGACAATTTGTAACTGCTCAGACCCTAAAGGTTTTTCTCGATGAATGCGGGAAACAATTTGCAAATGGTGCCCCTTTTTACAGGATCGTCTCTTGCAAACAAAACCTTTAGGGTCTGGCCTGAGTAGTTACGACAATTTTTTTTACACAAGGAGTTCTTAATCATGTCTACGTTCGATCTTCGTTCCCTCCTCCTGCCCGCTATTTTTATTCTTTATGGCATTGGATATATGATCATGGGCGTGTTAAACGTGCAATCCTATTGGGTCGGTTCGTTTTTCAAAGTCCCGTTCCTCTTCGCCTTGTTTGGGGTGCGGCTGGGTCGCATTCTGTCCGGGATATTGTGTATTGGCGGAGGCATTTGGTTTTATACGCTTTTGGTTTAGTTTTCGGAGACTGTTTCCATGTACGCATATCCTCTCCACCTTCATTTTGCTTCCATCTCCGCCACGCCTAAAATCAACGTCACCGACGCAAATGGGCGGGTCGTCATGACGGCGACCAAAACCCTGCTGTCAAACAAAGAAGAAATCAAAGTGACAGCGAATGGACAACTCTTTTACACCATCCTTAGCCAGGAAAGTCGCATAACTGACATCCCCAGCAATTGGGACGTGATCGCCGCCAACGGACAAAAACTCGGCGTGGTGGATGACGACTTTTACACCGAAGACGCCGCCAACTACGTCAAAAACCGTGCGGTAGCTACCGGGCTAAACATGCTGAAAGACCACTTCGTGAACGAACGTGCTCTCAAAATGTACTGGCTCAAAAATTCTGCCGGAGTACAAATTGGCCTCATCGCCCCGGACAAAAAATCCTTCTCGCTCCAGCAACTCCCCCTGGCCGACTTCACCCGCAAAATCCCGTTCTTCTTCCGGTTCATCACCCCCAGTTACTACATCACCCTCGGTGACCGCAAAGTGATGTTTCTACAAAAACAACGCACCTTGATGACCGACTCCTACAAACTGGAGTCCAACGGGCAATTTACCGCGGAAGAGGAGCGCTTGTTGATTCCCAGCGTTTTGCTAACCGTCCTATACGAACGCCAACAACTCAAAGCGTTGTACGAAAATTAAAGCCGAACCAACCATTGGCGAACGTCGTTCCCCAATCCACACCGCCGGTGACAGCACTGGAGGCATTTCAGGGACTGTCACCGGTAAATGTGAGGTACATGGGTGCTGTGAGGTGATTTATGCGCGCAAACAGGTTTTCTGACATTCGTTTTTTAGGGGTAATCGCGGTGATTCTCGCCATCAGTTGGAGTTGGCTCTCGAACTCCGCCCAGGCCGGAAGACATGCTCCAGAAACTTTGACCTGGCAAATCGAAACCATTGATACCACAGGAGATGTTGGTCAGTACACTTCTCTAGCCCTAAAACCTGGCACGGAAGACCCGTACATCAGCTATTACGACAATACCCAGGGTGATTTGAAACTGGCTTTTCCCGTCTCCGGTGGCGGGGATTGCGGCCCGGCCAATACATGGTCGTGTAACTCTTTGTACTTTCCAAATACCGCCGATTTCGGAACGTTTACTTCTCTGGATTTTAATTCTTTGGGGCACTGGGGGATTGTCTACGGAAATCTTTTGAGTGGAGTCAATGAATTTCGCGGGAGCCCAGCAGTTGGGCAAGAATTATTTTTTGAACCCATCGAGGATGGCCCGAATAGTGTTTTTGTCATCTCCCATTCCATGCAGTACGCCCCTAACGATGTCAGCTACCTCTCTTATGGGCTTATAGATGTTTCCCAGACCAAAGGCTTCGTCAAACTTGCCCACTATGTAGGATTCGGGCAAGGGAATTGTGGGGGCACGTTTTGGCAATGCGAACAAATCGTCCAGACCTCATACGACTACTTTGTGATTTACACTTCATTGGCTTTGCCAGGGATACCCTATATTTTTTATCGGGATATAAACAATCACCTCTCAATGGCTTTTCCTGGTTTTGGAAACTGTGGGCCTTCAAATACCTGGATTTGCACAGAGCTTGATAATACCATTGACGTCAATGGATTCATTTCCAGTTTTGCCACAGACGGTAATTTACTGGGCGTGGCCTACATTGGGGATGATTCCTTGCGGTTTGCCAGTCAGGATAGTCAGGGCAATTGTGGCAGTGACCCAATTTATTTTCAATGTTCGATTATTGATTCGGTTGGACCAGCTCCCAACAATGCCTATATGGCGGTTTCACTTGGGGTGTACAACGGTCAACCCATTATTGCTTATACAGACACAAATGACCGTAGCGGGATTGCCGTTTTAAAAATCGCTTACCCCCAAACCGATGGAAATTGTGGCCCTCTGGATACCAACCTGCAACATACCTGGCGTTGCGAAGTGGTCGATGATGGCAACAACACCAATGATGTTGGCTACTACCCTTCTCTCCAGGTAGATTCCGTAGGAAATATTCACATTTCCTACTACGATCTCTCGGCAAAAGATTTGAAATACGCCGTTTCGGATACTCCTATTAATCCAACCCCCACGCCAACCTCAACACCTTCCATCACCCCAACGGCCACCCCAACCGCTGGAGCATTAGGCCACTGGGTTTATTTGCCACTTGTGATACGTTGAGAGAATGCCATGTCCCACAAAAGCCTTTCCCGATTTATTATGTTTAGTATGATAGGGTTAGCCATCGCCTTGGGGTGGCTGTCCTTCAATGCCTCCGCCCAAGATAAAACTCAGTCACCGGCGCTCTTATCCTGGCAAATCGATGTGATCGATTTCACTGGAGATGTAGGCTATATGCCCTCCCTGGCCCTGGAACCTGGCACCGAAGACCCCTACATCAGCTATTATGACAACACCCAAGGCGACTTAAAACTGGCGTTTCCGGTTGGGGAAGGTGGGGATTGTGGTCCGTCCAACCGCTGGTCGTGCAATTCGTTGTCCTTTCAAAACATCACGGACTTTGGCTTATACAGTTCCCTCGCGTTTAATTCAGCCGGAGATTGGGGCATTGCCTATCAAAATGTCGAAAATGGCACCAATGAATTTCGCGGACTCCCCGCAACGGGCGGACAGGAATTATTCTTTGAACCCATCGAAAACCCCGGGGTGATTTTGACGCTGATGAATAACATGCGGTATTCCCAAAGCGATGTCAGCCACGTCTCCTACGGTTTGTTGGACCTCAATCAGGGTGACGCGTTTATCAAACACGCCCAATATGTGGGGCAATTCGGCAACTGCGGAGAGGGGCAATGGGACTGCGAAACCGTGGTCGAAACCACCGCAGTGGGATTGGGCATCTTCAACTCACTGGCCGTGTTCCAAGAACTCCCCCACATTTTTTATCGCGACATCAACCAACACCTATCGGTGGCGGTGAAGACCTTCATCGGCAACTGTGGCCTCGCCAATGATTGGAGTTGCTTTGCGTTGGATCCTTCCGTGATTGTCAACGGGATGATTTCCAGTTATATCACCGATTCAGGCGACTTTCTCGGCGTGGCCTACATCGGCAATGATGCCCTGCGCTATGCCTACGCCGTGCCCGAGGGCCAGGGAAATTGTGGCGTTCTCTATTCCGAGTATGAGTGTGTCTACATTGACCTCGTCGGCTCGCCCCCCGACAATCAATTTCTGGCGACCTCCCTCGGG
>JABWBV010000306.1 GCA_013359445.1 Anaerolineales bacterium
CTCCTGCTGGAGAAACGCGGGGTAAAAATCTCGGTCGGACGTGAACCCGTATACCGGATCGGTCAGGTAGGGTGTCAGGTCAACGAGATTCGTGCGGGGCGGGGTGGCCTGATCCCAGGCCGCGGCCTGATAGGCGAACCCCATCGTCAGGGCAGGCGGTTCCCCCGCGCGGATCGCATCCTGCACCGCGGTGAACACGTCATCGTATGGGGTGAGGGCGACGGTGATCCCAAACGGATTACTGCCATTGAACGCCTCCACCCACCCGGCCAGCACCTCCGCCCGCGCGCCTGAAAACCCATGCCAGAATTCGACGGTGACGCCGTTAAGCTGATCGGGTTCCACCCCCAGCCCGGTGTCCGGCTCGCCCGTGGAGGTCGGGGGGGCGAGCCGCGTGGGGGCGGAAGTGGGGGCGAGGGGCGTTTCGGCGGGTTGAGTTGGCGGGGCTGCGGTAGGAGTTGGATTGGCGCAGGCGGTCAGGGGAACAGTCAGGATGACTGCGCTCCATACCCACATCAAAATTTGAGAAATCCGGCGCATGAAAAGTTCCTTCAAGTAGACGTTGAGCGTACAGTATACTACCAGGATATTCGAGGGATATGTTTTTATTACGCCTGGGTAAAATAGGTTTCTATCACAGTCTTATGAAAGCCTATGTACCTTATCCTAAAAAACATCAGGAGGGAAAGCATGTTGAAAGTTTTGCTTGTAGATGGTCATCTTTTAACCGCCAAAGGAATTCAGGATTTAATCGAACACGAACCCGACCTTGAACTCAGCGGGGGTTGCACCTACGGGACAGAGTGCGCTCGAAACCATTGCAACGCACCAACCGGAAGTCGTCGTTTTAGACGATAATTTGCCGGATATGGTGGCCACAGACCTGATCGTCAAGATTCACCGACAAAATCGGTTTGTACGTGTTTTGGTTTTTAGCGCAGAGGGTAACGCGAACGCAGTACGTGCCCTATTGGAAGCGGGCGCACGCGGGTATTTACTGAAATCAGGGGCGGAGAAAGAACTCATCCTCGCCATTAAAAGTATCGCGCGCGGGCATCAATGGTTTAGCCAGGAGATTTGGGCGCTTTTAGCAGGTACAAACGGCGTCAAAAGCGCAGCAGCAGAAGAAGAAGAAGAAGAAGAAGAAGAAGAAGAAGAAAAATTAACCCAAAGGCAACGCGAAATTTTGCGTCGGGTCGCGATGGGGCATACCGACGCGCAAATTGCCATAGAACTGGGGGTGACCACGAAGGCGATCAATCGGCAATTAGAGCGGATTCTCGCGCGGTTGGATGCGCCAAATCGGACGAATGCAGTTTATCAGGCGACGAAGAAAGGGTGGATTTGAGGAAAATGTGGGATTTTTACCACATCCCCTGTGGGAGAAATCCCACTTGTGAGGGGGTAAGGGAGGAGGTAAAGTTAAGGGCGTTGCCCGTTGGGGTGACGAACCTACCTCACGCAAAGGAGATTTCTATGATTGATCACGTCGCAAAAAATAGCCCTGAAATTCCAATTTGGAAAACCACGCTTTGTCTCTTCCCTTATACATCTCAAATTTAATACGAATCAAAGGATGGATTTACACATGTTTGCTCAAATTCCAGTAATACACAGCTACACGCGAATTTTGATATGGACGATTGCCTTTGCAATAGGCTTGTTGTCTCCTTTACCCAGGCAAACGGAAACATTAGGAGATAACGAATGTTATGGTCTAGGAAATGGACAATTGCAATCCTGCCAGGGTCTGAATCCTAATAGCGAGAAATGCGATGGCATTACTTACGGTAATTACTTTTCAAATGGTGGGGCAAGATTATATAGGCGATATTCAACCGAATGCAACTCGAAATGGACAAAAATTGTGAATATGTCAGGTCAAACACGATACACAGCAGGATGTACCAGGTATGGTGGCTCACATTATGATTCCGCTCAGTGTGTCGAATCGGGAGGCTGGCCACCTAATTCCCAACCCATCGCAAGTGGCTTATATGTGTATACTCCTATGGTAGGTTTGAGCGGTACACCAGCCATTTCTTGTGGATACACATCCACAAATAGCATTCCCTTACCAATTACAGCCTCGCCTCCTAATTATTATGGCTGTTCAGGTTCTTGGTAATCAAAATCTCAGTGGAGTCAAAATTATGAAAACAATTTCTTCACCCAATCAAAAACCCAACCTCTTCTTCACCCTCGCCATCAGTCTGGCAGTGCTCCTTTTCGGCATCGTGATTAAATCAGCTTTTGCGGACACAAACACCCCCGTTTCCGAACAAGTTGCCAAAGCAGAGAGTGAAATTTCCTCTGAGGCACCTGCCCCTGTGAATGAAGTTTCTCTCATCCCATCTGACCAGAAAACCAGCCTTGCAGATGAGCAACCCTCATCTCCTTCCTCAACCTCTGATGAAAATCAACCCGTCCCCCAGGTAAAAAGCCAGGTTGCCAACGGGATAGAGTTTACCATCTCCAACTACTCCCGCGTCGCCTATCACTTCTACGTGGATGTCTGTTACGACCTTCCTGGCTCAGGGATTTTGGACATCAATGAAGCCACCCTTCTCTATGGCCCTTTAAGAACTTCAAGTTTTGAATTTCGGGAAATCTCCCTTCAAGTAGCCACAGAAGTTGGGCAAACTGGACGCCGCTGTGCCAACCTGGACTTTAATCAAATTACCACCTCGGAAACTTCTAAAACCTTTACCCTCATCATTGGATCGCTGAGTTTGGTTCTCCCTGCCGAAGGAGAAGAATGTAAAGAATATTTGGCCAGGGGTGAGGCAGCGTTGGCAAAACAAGGGATCACAATCCAATGCGATCAGGGAACAGAGTTTGGGCTTTTTAACTATGGTATTGTTAGCAAGCCCGATGCGATGTCTCAGGAACAGGCTGACGAACTCCTCTATAAAACTATTTTTGGGATCATCGAAGGCCCCTGGACGTTCAACGGAACCGTCGAAAAATAGCCATACTCCCCGCTAAAAACCGTGACGCCCGCGTGCAATTGCACGCGGGCGTTATTTTTCTTAACCAGCCAGAGTTTCTCCCAACATCCGCCGTTACTTGTTGCTCATTACCCATTATTAAATTCTTGACAATACTGTGTATAAAACAGTATAATGCTGTGTATGGTAAACAATCAAGAACCTACCGAAACCCTCGATAAAATTTCCCAAGAACTGCGGCGCGGCGTGCTGATCCTGGCGACGCTCAGCCAGTTGCGGGAGGAGAAATACGGCTACGACCTGATCAGCCATCTAGCCGAACAAGGGCTGGAGATTGATCAGGGGACGCTGTACCCCCTCCTGCGGCGGTTGGAATCGCAGGGCCTGCTCGCCAGCAGTTGGAACGTGGACGGGTCTCGTCCCCGACGTTATTACAAACTGAATGAGACAGGCCAGCGCATGTTGGCCGATCTCACAAACGAGTGGCGGTCGCTGACCGATGTGATGGAAAAGTTGCTTGCTAGTTAAAAATAATTTCAGTAGTTCACAGATTCCCGTTCGTAGTGGGTACTTTAGTGCCAGGTTTCGGGGCTGAAGCCCCTACTACGAACCAAAATCGTGATCTACTAAATTTGTAGTCTAGGGCCTTGTGCCCGTCTGTGACCACCCTCACACGCCCACAAGGGGCTAGACTACTGTTGAAGGAGAAATCTCATGGAACTTATTGAACGATATTTGCAGGAAATTGGACGGCATTTGCCGCGCCCGCAACGGGCAGACATCCTCACGGAACTCCGCTCGGCGCTGATGGACACGCTGGACGCGCGGGGCGGCGACACGTCAGAAGAGGCGGTCGTGCAGGTGATCAAGGAGATGGGGCCGCCGCAAAAGGTCGCGGCGTCGTACCACGCAGAAGGGCAGTATTTGATCGGCCCGGCGCTATATCCCACCTTCAAACTGGTGTTGGGGATCGTGTTCAGTGCCGTGATTGGGGCGCAGTTGCTGGCGATTGTCATTGCGACGGGGTTAGGCGGTGACGGGTTTTCGTTTTATGACGAGTTTCTCCAGATTGCCAGTAGCCTGCCCAGTGCGCTTGGAAGTGTGGTGATTGTCTTTGCGCTTCTCCAATATTGGGAGGTGCGCCCTGAGACGAAAGCGGAACCATTCGACCCGCGGAAACTCCCCCACCTGGAAGGGGACGAGCCAATCCAACGCGGCGAGCATATCTTCGGCATCATTATGGAAGTGATCGTTTTGTCATTTGTGACGCAGTTTGCCGCGGGGGGCGGGTTTGCCGCTGACGGGTCATTCCCCAATCCGGTCCTTCATCGCTATTTTGTCTGGATTGTGCTTTCGATGGTGATAGGCATTGTGTTGGACATTTGGTTGCTCTGGAAAGGGCGCTGGCAAATGCCCACCCGCCTGGCGAAAATTGGCTCGAATGTGTTCGGTTTGATCATCCTGTACATTCTGGTGCAAGGGCACAACGCGTGGCTGGCCGAGGCGGGTGTCGGTGGGTTTTTGGAAAGTTTGCTCCTGTTTTCAGAACCCACTGCCCAAAATTTGCAAATTGTCGGAATGGCCGCCTTCCGCATGGGACTGACGATTGCCTTTGTTGTGACGGTGATTGAGACGCTCGTGCAGATTTACCGGCTGATGAAGCCAAAACTCAATGAGACAGAGATCGAGCAGTTACAGAAAACAGTAGGGAAGATGGATCGGGTGAATAGGTAGGGATGAAAAGGTAGATAAACTAGAAAGCGGCCCTTTGGAATTTCTCAAAGGGCCGCTTTTGGGGTGAGTGGAGTAAGAAGTTTGTCATCATGGAGCGAGCATCCATCCTTGTGGCTCTGTCTCTTCCGCGATGAGGGCGGCAATTTTTTGGTCAAGGTCCACGAGAATTGTGCTGTAGGCTTCTTGTTCAGTTGTTAGCACTAACAATTGCGTGCTATCAGGGGACCAAATGGGGTAACCTGCTCCAGAAATGCAGTAATTTGTTACTTGATCGGTATTCATGTTTAGGACAGCTAACTGTAACCCTTCGCCCATCCCTTGTCCGTCATCCATCCAAAATGCAATTTGTGTTTCATCTGGAGATAACCGATAGCCCCCGTTCATCTCAGTTTGGCGAAAAAAATTTGAGAAGTGCGTTAAGACCTGAAATTCTCCTTCTCTACTTACAGAAAGCAATTCATGATGAAAAAGTAAGTCGCCAGGCTCTCTTTCAGTAACATCAGCCACAAAAATAAATCTTTCCCCATTTGAAAACCAAACAGGTTCATATCCAAAAGCAGGAAATCCATAAGTGATTATCCTTGCAATTTCCTGATTAGTTTCCGTATTCCATAAAGCTACGGAAGTTTTATTTTCTCCATCAAAAAAAGGATAAACGACACGGGTTTGCGTAGGATCATATATTACGCGGGTAAGTCCCCAAAGAATCGTGCGTGCTTTAGAAATTCCAGGGAATACGGACGTTAACTCTTGCTGTTCTCCTGTAAATGGATTCATCAAAATTAACAAAGGTAAATCTTCAACTGTATTACCGAAAGTTAACAATCTATCGTTGTCAAACCAATTGGCATAAAAAATTCCCTCCTTTGACCGCGACCAAATCACATGATTATTCACATCTGCAATTATCACTTCATTATCTGTTTGGTATAGGATACTCGAGTGATCAGAAGAAATTTCAACACCTGACCAAGCATTATCTAGATATTGAGATGTTTGAGAGTGGGTGTCCCAAATATAAGGGTTACGTTCAGCATCTAATAAAACCATTTTTCCTTTTAAATCAATATCGGAAGGCAAGGTTTGAGAGATATTCAAGCATTCATATTGATAAACATCAGGAGAAATTTCTGGTGTAACGGTTGCTTCCTGTGTTGGCGCATGTTTTGGCAGAAGGGTTAAGGTGATTGTAGGAGAAATTGTTTTTGTTGGTATATTAGTAGCTGGTTTGGGTGAAGGTGTAGTAGTGATAGCAGTAACCACAGGTAACACAACCGAAGGCTCAGGAGAGTTTGCAACGGAGTCTTTTCTTGAACATCCGGCGATACCTAAAAAACATCCAGTTATAAAAATCACACTTCTCAAAAAGTATCCCTTCCACTTTTTATTTTTGTGTGAAACCATTGTGACCCTCCTTTTATTCCTAATGATTCAAAAACTCCTGATATGCTTTCCACGCGTGCCGGATGGGGTCTTCGTAATATTCATCCGCCGGGACATCCAGCGAAATCTTGCGGGTGGCGGTTTTGATCACCGGATTCGTCGCCGCGAACTGTTTCAGCACTTCCGCGTGGGGCTTGAGACTCCCATCGGGGCGGACAAGGCCGAAAAACCGCTCGTGGATCGATTCTTTGCATGGGGGCTTGTCCCAAAGTTCTTCCACATAATCAGCAAAGCACCACAGCACCGCACCTTGCGAACCCACCTCGACCAGATTGGGCAGAACCTGGGCGATGTACGCGGCGAAATCCTCTTCCGAGGCCATAAACTGTGTGCGCGGTTCGCCGTAGGCCGTCCATTCCCACACTTTGGACGGGTTGCCGGGGGCCTCCGTACATCCGCCGAATTCTTCCGCCAGGGTGGGTTTGCCGGAGAGCGCGCTCGTGAGGGCACACAAGCCGGGGACAAAATGCGGATCGAGCGGGCCAGTCGCCCACCCCTCCGCGTACATCGGGTAGCCATGCATCACCGCGAGGTCTACTTCGCTGAATACATCATTGACGTGAAAACCGATTTCCATGATCAGGCTGGGGGTGTGCATCCCGCAGGTGATGAGCGTAGCTTTGTCCAGTTCGCGGATCACGCCCGCCATCCGCCGCACCCACGCGCGGCCCGCTTCGGCAGTCGGGGGGTGGGCGACGAGATCGGGTTCGTTCCCCAGATTCCACAGCCCCAGGCCGGAGTGCCCCACCAATCGGGGAACGACCGCGCGCAAGAGCCGTTCTTCCGCGTCCATCACCGTCGGGTCGGAGAAGGGGTTACGGTAGCCGCAATTGACGATTTTTTCGTCGCTGACAACCTGTTTGACATGCGCGGGCATCGGTTCATCGGGGAGGAGCATCCAACTGGGAATCCAATTGGGGCCGCTCATATGGCCGGTGAAGAAGGTGACATTGAGTTTGAGATCAAGTTCGGCGGCGATGTCGGCGACGGTGACGAGATCATCGAGGGCTTGCGGGTTGATGGTGTCCGGGGTGGGTTGGAAATCTTCCCACAGGAGGAAGATGCGAACGATGGTGAGGCCAAGGTCACGGATGATGGTGAATTCTTCGCGCACTTCGGCGGGGTCGAAGTGTTTCCACCAATACATGGCTTTGCGTCGGGGCCAGTAGTTGACGCCGAGCAGGAAGGGGTCGTTGGGTTGGAACATGGGGAAAGCTCCTTTTTGGGAGGATTATACATGGGACGCGGAGAAGTCGTGAATTATCCTCCGACGATAAACCTCGCCAACCGAAGCGCGTCCGCTTCCACCGCCCTGCGTACCGCTTCCCGCACGGGTTCCGTTTCCCCCTCCACCATCTGCACGGCGTTGTGCCAGACGGTTTCGCGCCAGCGGGCGATCATCTTCGCGGTCATCCACTCGTCGAGGGGGCCGAGGAGCTTGTCCACGAGGTCGAGGGAGGGGGTGTAGCGTTCGAGGACGGTGTCCTGCACGCGGTCTATCGTTCCGGCGATGACTTCGTTGACGTGGGTGTGATCTTCGTAGCGGAGTTGGCGCAACGCGGGGGACAGGGTGGCCCATTCGGGATGGAGGAGGTCGTAGACGGTGAGGACAAGATCGTAGTTGATGTGGGCGTTGACGCCGAGGAAGAGGTTGGCAAGGGGCGCGGTGTCCGCGCGGGCGGCGGCGTCGAAGGCGATTTGCCAGACCGGGGCGGCGGGTTGGGCACGGGTGTAGGTATTGAGGGCGACGAAGTAATAATCGGCAAACCGGTGCAGGAGGCGGTTTACCCAAACCCGGTCGTGGAATTCCCCGGCGTCGAGGGCGAGGAACATGTTTTGGGTCATTTGGGTATAGCAGTTAAGGAAGATGGCGCGGCGGTCGTCACACAGTTCCCAGGCATGAAGTTGGAGGTGCATTTTGTCGAGCATGGGCGGATTATGGGGTGAGTAGAAAATCTACCACGACTGGAAAATGATCCGACGCGAGCAAAGAATCCCCTGGCTCTAACCCGTATTGCGCGAGCAGGGCGGGCGGGAGGATTTCGGTGAAGAAGACAAAACTTTGGGCGGGGGTCAGAAGGCTGTCGGTGTAGAGGATGTAGT
>JABWBV010000307.1 GCA_013359445.1 Anaerolineales bacterium
CTGTACCTCAACGGCCTGCCGCTCGTCTTCATCGAACTGAAAAACTCCAACCACCCCGTCCAAAACGCCTTTGATGACAATCTGACCCGGTACAAAGCGGACATCCCCCAACTCTTCCTGTTCAACGCCGTGTGTATCCTCTCCAACGCCCTCGAAACCCGCGTGGGCAGTTTCAATAGCGCCTGGGAATTCTTCTTCACCTGGTTGCGCCCGGACGACGAAACCGAGAAAATTGACCGGGACGGCATCCGCGCGGAGGGCATCAGCATCGAGCGGGCGATTGACGGCCTCTGCCCCCCGGATCGCCTGCTGGATTATCTCGAAAACTTCATCCTCTTCTACAAAGACACCGAAAAAATCATCGCCCAAAACCACCAATTCCTCGGCGTCAACAAAGCGTTCACCCGCCTGCACGAGACGCTCACCGCCCCCCCGGACGAAAAAAGTAAACTGGGCGTATTCTGGCACACGCAAGGGTCGGGCAAAAGTTTTTCGATGATCTTCTACACCCGCAAAATCTTCCGCAAACTGCCCGGCAACTACACCTTCGTCATCATCACTGACCGGGACGACCTGGACGGGCAAATCTACCGCAACTTCCTCAACACCGACACGGTCAAAAAGAACGAAGCCGCCCAACCCAAAAACAGCGAAGAAATGCGGCACTTCCTCACGCAAAACAAACGTCTCGTCTTCACGCTGATCCAGAAATTTCGTTACCCCAAAGGGAAACAGTACCCGATCCTGTCCAGGCGGGATGACATCATCGTGATCGTGGATGAAGCCCACCGCACCCAGTACAAAGACCTCGCCGAAAACATGCGGGCGGGCCTCCCCAACGCCCGATTCCTCGCTTTCACCGGGACGCCGCTCCTCGGGCCGGAGCGCAAAACCAATCAATGGTTCGGCGACTACGTGAGCGAATACAACTTCACCCAATCCATTGACGACGGGGCCACCGTCCCGCTCTTCTACGAAAAACGCGTCCCCGAAGTCCTGATCCAAAACGAAGCCCTCAGCGACGAATTCTACGAAATCCTCGAAGACGAAAACCTGGACGACCTCCAGCAAGCCAAACTCGAAAACCAGTTCTCCGAAGAAAAACAAATCATCATCCGGGATGACCGCCTCGACAAAATCGCCCGCGACATCGTCTACCATTTCCCCCGCCGGGGCTACCTGGGCAAAGGTATGGTCGTCTCGGTGGACAAGTTCACCGCCGTCAAAATGTACGACAAAGTTTCGGCCTACTGGAAACAGGAAAGAACCGCCCTGGTCAAAGAAATCCAGCTGACGAAAGACCAGCACGCCCGCGCCAAACTCGCCCAACGCCTGAACTTCATGCGGCAAACGGAAATGGCCGTCGTCGTCAGCGAAGACGCCGGAGAAGAGAAAAAATTCACCGAGCAAGGGCTGGTGATCCAACCCCACCGCGCCCGGATGAACAAACTCGACGAACAGGGGCACGACATCGAACACAATTTCAAAGACCCCGCCCACCCTTTGCGCCTGGTCTTCGTCTGCGCCATGTGGCTGACTGGGTTCGATGCCCCGACCGTCTCCACCCTCTATCTCGACAAACCGATGAAGGATCACACCCTCATGCAAGCCATCGCCCGCGCCAACCGGGTAAGCTCCTTCCTCATTGACAACGTGCAAAAGAAAAATGGGGAAATCATAGACTACTACAACGTCTTCCGCAGTATGAAGAAAGCCCTGGCCGCCTACGCCGCCGGGGGCAACGGCCAACCTCTGCCCGTGCAGGACAAAACCGCCCTCTTCGCCCTGCTCGATCAAGCCCTGGCCGAAGGCGTTGCCTACTGCAAACCCCTCGGGATTGACCTCGAAACGCTGGACAAATCCAACGAAGTTTTCAAAAACCTCGCCCAGTTTGAAGCCTACGCCAACCTCCTGTTCTCGAAAGACGAATACCGCAAAGCCTTCACCGTCTACGAAAACACCATCACCGCCCTGTACGAAGCCTGCAAACCCGAAATCTTCCAACGCGACGCGCGCCGCCTGGTTTACGTTTTCCAGTACCTGCGCGGGGTGCTGGATGCGATCATAGACCGCCTCGATCTGTCCACCGCCGCCCTCCGCATCACCGCCCTCCTCGACGAAAGCGTGGTCGCCACCGACAAACCCGACGGCATCCAAGACGAAAAAGCCGCTTACCAGATCATCCAAACCGGCAAACAGTGGGACTTGAGCAAACTCAACGTGGAAAAACTCAAAGCGGAGTTCGTAGAAAAGCCATACAAACACCTCGAAATCGCCGATCTGCGCGCCTTCCTCGAACACAAACTCGCCCAACTGCTCAAAGAAAACGTCACCCGCACCGACTTCGCCGAACGCCTGCAACGGATCATTGACCAATACAACGCCGGCGGCTCCGCCACCGAACAATACTTCGAAGACCTGATGAACTACGGGCGCGACCTGTCCGAAGAAGCCGAACGCCACATCCGCGAGGGGCTATCCCCGGCAGAACTCGAACTCTTCGACCTGCTCAAAAAAGAGAAGATGACCCAAGCCGAAGAAATCGCCGTTAAAAACGCCGCCCGCGCCCTCCTCAAACGCCTGAAAGAAGAAACCCCCAAAGTCCTCGTCCAGGACTGGTATCAAGATACCCAAAGCCAGCACCGCGTCAAAGACGCCGTGGAAGAAGTATTACACCGCGAACTTCCCCAAAGCTACGACCGATCTATTTTCAAGAAGGTGTGCGATGTGGTGTATCAGGTGATCTTCGAGAGTGCGTTCCAGGGGTTGGGATGGGCGGGGTAGGGGTAGTCGCAACTTTTTAATCGGAGGAAATTCTAGATGACCGATAGAATGAAGACAGGTATTGCGAGAATATTCTTGCCAGATCGAAAAACCATCAATGGAATGGGAATTGTCGTCTCGCGTGAACATGTTTTGACTTGTGCTCATGTGGTTGAAGGTATTGTCAAAAAAGGCATAACGGAAGTTTGGTTGGATTTTCCCCTTATTCAAAATAAAACCCTCATCCGTTTTAGTGTAAAGATCAAGGATACGCACAATGACGTTGCTGTCTTAGCGCCCACAGATACTATACCTGAAAAAGTTTCTGCGTTAAGCCTTCAAACTGGCGATGAGCTATCGGGACATAATTTTAGTGTATTTGGGTTTCCCAAAAATTACGATAAAGGAGTTTGGGTAAATGGCAAATTAATGGGTAAAAATGCAGATGGGTGGGTTCAAATGAACATTATTGAACTATCTGGGTATGTCATCGCACCAGGCTTTAGTGGCGGACCTGTTTGGGATGAAACATTAGGTGGAGTTGTGGGAATGGTTGTAGCTACCGATTCAAACCAGGTACATCGGGCAGGGTATTGCATTCCCACCACTATCTTATCCGAAGTTTTTTCGGAGCTATCCATCGAACCAAGTGGCACTTCATATCCAGACACGGTACATGGGCATCTGGAGTCTGCGAAGTTGCTAATTAATGAGATTCAAGAAATATTTCATGAACCAAGCGTCTGGCCCTCTGATTGTAAAATAGCAATAGAAAAAATTCGTGCTGTTCGTGATGTACATCTTCCCCGTTCGTTTATATTATTAGACTCCGCGGAGATGTTAAATCAAAACCAACGAAATATTCTGAATGGGTTAAGGGTATCAAAGGAAACAATAGAAGATGATATAGAACAATTGATTTCTAAGGTAATTGCTTTTGAGGAAATCGCTCAGGATAATACCAAAGAGACAAAAAGGGAAAATCAACAAATATTGACCAAGCTTGATAGACTTAAGACTTCTTTATTATTAGTATCCGAATGAAGAAAAAAGCCTGAAACAAATCAATGTTGAAGACAGCGCCGTCTTTACCTGAATCCTCATCCAGTATCTTAGATAAAAATGCGAAGATATTAGGAATCGATTCAGTTAATGGGTCTGAACTTGAACGACTCAAGCTTTATCGAAAGACTGTTGAAGAAATCGCAGAAATCATGTTTAAGAATCGAGATAGAAGGGGTTTTGGAGAAAAGTTTGTAACAACCATTTCGATTGATTTAGGAAGGATTATTGATGGCATGAGGAAGATTAAACGAATCGGCAAAGCAAAGGAATATATTGAGCAAGCAGACGTCGAACTAGGGATAGCCTTAAATCTATATGATGATTTGGAAGAACCAGACGCAGAGAAACGGCTTAGGGGCCGCCTTAATGCATTCAAAAACTGCAAAAACCTATTAGATAAGGCGATATTACAATGGCCGAGTTCCTGATCTTTCTATACAAAACTCTTGACAAAAGCAATAGAAAGGGCAATAATTTTTTAGCTCGCATGTTCTATGGATAAAGAGAAGTATTATATTCACACTGGTTTTATATACAAGCAACCTGCCGCAGGAAATCCAAAACGGCGGGTAAAAAGTCTTGCGCGCAAGTCAAGAAAGGAAATTAATCTCTTGACCTCTCAGCTTTACGAGATCATGGAGAGTTTTAGCACCCAACCAGACGTTTACCCTCAAGAGTGTGATCAAGCTACCAAGTGCATTCATGCTCTGAAAACTATTTCGACACGTTTGTATGGGGCCTTAGAAAATTGGGACTATATTCCCGAAGATACCATTCCAAAAAGATACCCTACCTTACTTTATTTGAGTAATCTTCATGAGAATGCCGATGAATTGTTACCGCTAATTTGCGAATTTCGTGATTTATGCCTTGAGCCATCGAGACATACCAGTCGGTTACAAAATCGTATTGCTTCAAATTTGGGGGAGTTGCTAGAGAATATCAATTATTTTCAACAGGAGAGCAAATCCTTATTGTTAGTAATGAAATAGATCAAATCACTAACGGTCTGCATTAGGATAAGTGGGAACGAAAAGTATGCTAATAAATTTTATTGGGGAAATCGCGAAACAACCTTAATCACATTCTGGGTATTATGATGCGAGTTCGGCGTTGAAAGGAAAAATTTTCAGGTTTCTATTAAGGGCAGGGAAAAAGTTCTCGACAAGCTTAGTGGCAAAAAACCAGCAACATAAAATTTAAACTCAGGCGCATTACAAAGAATTTCAGAAAAGGGATGGGGAGGAATTTAGATCCCTTCCCATCCTTATATTAAGGACTTTCTTTTCCAGGCTGAATCTTTCAAGGTAATTCAAATCGAGCCAGGACAGGGGCATGATCAGGGGGAATGCTGCCCGCGCGGGTAGCCGGATTTGAGGTGGTGTTTTGGTTCTTAATCACATCAGTAAAGATTTTAACTTGCTTGACGTTAAAATCGTTGCCTGTCAGCAACAGTTTTTTACTCACCAGGATGTGATCGATCAGTTCACCGCGTCCTTCGTGGAAGCGGGTGAATTTGTCTTGTCCAATAAGAAAATCCTCCGTGGCAGTCCCTTTTAGGGGAATCGCATCCACAAGATTGTAAAGGTGGTCTCCATCAAACTTATCTTTCGTTTTCACGTCTGCATCTGCAGGCCCTAGAAAAATTTGCGAAGTGGCGGCCAAAGGCTCATCATTCATGTCTCCCAAAACGATGGTATGCGTATTAGGTTCTGTGACCATCCTCTGATTTAGGAAATTTCGCACGGCGATCGCTTCTGCCGCGCGTTGCATGAGGGCGATTCCCGCTCCGAATGCGCGTTCATCTTCGTCTTTGGGTTGAAAACCGCCCGGAAACGTGAGCAGTTTGGATTTGAGGTGAACAGCAATTAGCCGGATGGTCATCCCATTGGGGAGTTGAACTTCTCCTTTGAGTGCACCGCGGGCCATCCTAATAATCGGTTCTTTCTTCAAATTGCGTATTTTCATGAGGGGGCCCTTGGGGAACTTGGAAATGTCCTTGATCTTTTTGATGGGCAGTTTGGAAAGAAAAGCTACTTTGATATGCCTGCTATCCGGAAATTTTGACACAGCAGAAAATTGATATTCGCCTTCCAGCCGAGATTGAAGGGCGATTAGCGATTGAAGATCGGTGTCATCTTTTCCACCAATCTCTTGCAGGGCTATCACATCTGGCTTTACCTCCAGTCCCAAAATAAAGTTAGAAAGAAAAAATAATTTAGCCTCAAAGTGTTCTGCTGTGACTGGTTGCTGGCTCGTCGGGCCAGAAAAACTTCCGGGCGGAAATAAATTTTCAACGTTCCAGGTCATTACGCTAAAAGGTGTAGTCATGAGATATACCTCCAAACAAATTACAAATTCTAAAGATCAAAAGGAGTTACATTGACTGCCCAGAAATCTGGGGCTATTAAATTAAACGATAAAAAGTAGTGATTTTGGGCTAGGTTCTCCCAATATCCCCAAAATTCGGAAATCTCCACGCCAATGCCCAAAGAGCTGTAAATGTATACGATTTCTCAAACAAAGGAGATTCTCCGTATTGCCTGTGAGGAATTAAAAATGTATTGTGTCGAAGGTGCATTTAGAGTAAAGTATGAGGAATAATATGTAACCCCCAATTGTATTAAGAAAATTAGGCGTTGGACGATAGCGGTTCGTTTATGGAGGCAAAATGCAAGTCAATCAGATCGAAGAATTGTCAGAATTTAAGGCGAGGAATAAACAAGCCGTTTGGATTTTTAAGCTTAAAGACGATTACAGAAGACAAACTTCTTTTACCGGGAAAGAATTTGTGGCACAATGGTTACACATCCAACCGGATGGGATGATTGTGATTCCGAGGAATTATGCTTGGAATGGTTGTACCCCCAAGTGGTCATTTTTTGATTTATTTGTGTTTGGGACACCCGATGGAATTGTAGATATCAAGACCTGCAAACCCAAGATGTATTATCCGACGCTTGTTCATGATGCGTTATATCAATATTATCCCTGGCATTCTGTGGAAAGAAAGGATATTGATTTGCTTTTTCTCGAAATGGCGCGTGAGTCTGAATTCCGGCTATCCCTACTGTATTACACAGTCGTGAGACTGCTTGGTGGCTTTGTGAGCGGGAAGAAGGTTCTACAAAATCAGAAAGTTACATTTTTAGGTTAGTTACTGTTACATAAGAACCCAACCCCCCGACACATGTCGGGGGGGGCTTTTTTATGGGTGGATTGGTTAACAAAAGGTGGAACAAAGAAATTGCTCAAAAAAAGGGACACGGGAGAATGTACGTTCTTCTGTGTCCCTTTTTCGGGTGTTCACCCTAACCTTTACCATTACAGTTATTCTTTAATTGGGCTTGACTGCAAGAGCGAAAAAATCAACCAGGCTACAACGGTGGAGTTTTTTTAGGCGAACAAGGATGAAGGCAGAGCACGGATCATTAGCCAGGAAGGCTACCCAAACGAAATCCTCATGTGCCCCTCTTTTGAGGTGCGGTAAAAATATTCTCGGTTATCTCGGAATGTCGCACTATTCCCCGATGAGGGATGTTGCTCACTTGGGCTTTGACCGTTTCCGAGAAGATTTTGAGGCGTTCGGCGATTTGTTGGTTGGTATACCCCAGGCAGACCAGGGCGGCGACATCTTTTTGGCGAGGTGTCAACTGATCCCAGGTTTGAAACTTTTCTTGCAGGAGTTGATGTTGTTCTAGCCCCAACGCCATAATCTGTGAGGCGACTTCCTCCGGCGGGCGGTTTTGTTGGCGGGCGAGTTCCAGGATCGCTTGTCGAGTCTGGAAGTCAAAGCGCGCGAAGGTTTTTCTCCGTTTGCGAAGGCAAAGTTTGTGGAGGAGGTAGTCGAGGAGGTTCATAATCGGAAAACGAATAGTGCGGCGTTTTACCTTATGATAGAACATGGGTTCTGTGTGAAAGTTAAGAAAACGAGTCAGAAGTGTGACAGAATGTAATCGTGGGGCTAAGTTTCTCTAGTGCATGTTCGCAACCCAAATAGTATGCCCTTATGCAGGCATATACTATTGAGAACCTATCGCAGACACATACAAACTTGACATTCAGATTGCAAATCGTTATATGGACCCCACTTTCTCTTTTATTTTATGACGGTGGACAAAGATGGAAATATTTAGATGGATCACTCCTCTCCTTTGTGATGGTAAGCCCAATCTGCTTAAAAGACCAATTCAACACCGCCTGGGGCATTGACCCCAACTATGACCGGCACGGGATAATCACCTGAAAACCCAGGTTGATATATCCTGATCACTATCTTGCTATTGCTATATTAATTGGACTTTTGACAAAGTTTGCCAAAAAGATGGAACTGCATAAAATTGGGAGTTGTGACAAACCAATTTCAGCAGTTCCGCGAAGCAGTTTACCAGAA
>JABWBV010000308.1 GCA_013359445.1 Anaerolineales bacterium
CGCGCCGCCTGGTTGGATGGGCATATCACTTCCGAAGAGGAAGAATTGCTCCTTGCTCAAAAATTAATGGAACCTTATTTGGGGTAACTGTTTATGCTTTTTTCGCCTGGTTTAAACACACAAAAAAATCTCAGCAAAATTGAAATTCGCCACTTACGTGAAAAGGAACTGCCAGCTTTGGAATGGGAGGGTGAATATATCCATTTCCGCCCGATGTTTGAACGGGCTTACCGGCGGGTTGAAACCCATGAAGCGGTCATTTGGGTGGCGGCTTTGCAAGATACTTTGATCGGACAGGTGTTTGTGCAACTGCGAAGCGGACGCAACGAATTGGTGGATGGACACACGCGCGCCTATTTGTACGCCATTCGCGTTCGGGAGGCATACCGAAATTTTGGCTTAGGAAGTCGGTTAATGTATGTGACCGAAAACGATCTGATCTGGCGTGGCTACCGATATTCGACGTTGAATGTGGCCCGTGACAACTTAAGCGGCTTGCGCTTTTACGAGCGCCACGGCTATAAAATTGTGGGACAGGATGATGGGCGCTGGTCATATACCGATCACTTGGGGCAAACACATTTGGTCCACGAACCGGCGTATCGCATGGAAAAAGAATTAAAATTGGGGCGGTGAATATCTTAGAATCCTTTATAAAAAATCCTTGCAGATGCTTTTAGGGCGTGTTACAATGCCTGCATCGCCAGAACGATCTACGGATCGGATTACTTTGAAAAAAGTGGGTATCCCCCACTTTTTGTTTGTAATAGGGCGAAATGCATCCGGAGCTTTTTAGGAGTTGATTTTTTCGGGGTGAAGCAAGATGAAGGTCGTTAAAGTGCGCCTTCGCCCCCCTGAAGTCGTTTTCCCAAAATTGGAGACATTTACATGAAGAATGAATTTACCCTGGCATTTAACGAGGTTTTAGACGAAAAACAGCTTTCGCGCGAGGTGATCTTAGAGGCCCTCGAAGCGGCCATGATTTCCGCCTATCGAAAAGCTGTAAACGCGTCAAATGCCCAACAGGTCGTCGCGAAAATTGATCCCGACAGCGGCAAAGTCTTAATCTATGCGGAAAAAGAAGTCGTCGACTCTGTGCATGATGAACGGACCGAGGTAGCCATTGAGGATGCGTTAAAAGTTGATCCAGAAACCGAAATCGGCAGTATGGTGATCATGGAAACCACGCCCCGCGATTTTGGGCGTGTGGCCGCACAAACGGCTCGCCAAGTGATCCAACAACGGATGCGCGAGGCGGAGCGAACCGATCAATTCAAACACTATGGCACCCAAACGGGCGAAATCGTGAATGGGATCGTACAAGCCGTAAATTCGAACCACATCACGTTGGGGTTGGACAAAAAAGCGGAAGGCATCATGCCCCGCAAAGAACAAATCCCGGGGGAACGTTTTCGGGTTCATGATCGCGTGCGGGCACTCCTTTCGGAGGTCAAACAGACCCCGCGCGGACCACAAATCACCCTCTCCCGCGCGCACCGGGATTTTCTCCGCCGTTTGTTGGAAGACGAAGTCCCCGAAATTTATCAGGGCATGGTGGAAATCCGTTCGATTGCGCGTGAACCTGGTCAACGCTCCAAAGTGGCAGTGGCGGCCTTACAACCAGGCATCGATCCGGTCGGCGCGTGCGTAGGCGTGCGCGGGGTGCGGATTCAGGCCATTGTGCGGGAGTTGAACGAAGAAAAAATTGATGTGATCGAGTGGAATCCTGATCCAGCCGAATACATTGCCAAAGCACTCAGTCCGGCGCGCGTCGTCGGCGTTTTTCTCGATAAATTGACCAAAGGCGCAAAAACAGCGACCGTGGTCGTGCCCGAAGATCAATTAAGCCTGGCCATTGGCCGAGATGGGCAAAACGCCCGATTGGCGGCAAAATTAACAAGTTGGCGGATTGATATCAAAAGCTTGCCAGAAGCCGCCGCAGATGCCCTGCACAAACGCCAAAACCAGGAAGCGGAATTCGAATTTGAAGACCGGGACAAAGAGGTCGAAGCCCAAATTGAATATATTTTGGGAAAGAAAACCGAAGGACGTCCCATTTCTCCCGAAGAATATCAGGTGCTTACCCGCTTTGTGGTCGGCGCAGAAAAAATGGCCATCGAACAACGCGAAGCGACCAAAATGGCAAAACGCGAACAACTGGATGCCATTCGCACTGCAATTCCCAAAACGGCCTTTGAAACTCCGTTGGATGAACTCAACATTCCGATTCGTTACTCGATTTTGCTCGGCGGCGAAGGATTTTCGACGATTGGCGACTTGATGTATCAATTGGCATTAGATTCCGATGTCATTCTGGGGTTGAATGGGATGGGACCCAAAGCCCTATCCGATATTTTGGTTGCCCTAGATGAATACCGGGCCACTTTTGCGCCCGCACAGCCCCCGGCCCCAGAGGTAGTTGCCGAGCCTGAAACGCCGGAAGCCCAACAAGAGGCCCCGATAACCGAACCGGAAGCCGCCCCCGTTGTACCCGAACCCGAACCTGTTTTGTCGGCAGAAGAACCTCCCGTCGCGCAAGAACCTGCCCCCGCAGAGTTGGCGCCCGAAACCGTCGAACCTGGGCAAGAAATTGACGAACCCACCCCTGTCGTCCAGGAAGAAGGCGCGGTCGAGCCCCAGGCCGTCATCGAACCAGAAATACAAGATGAGAAAACGCTTGAGGCGGTCCTTGAAGAGTGGCCTGCCATCAAAGCACCCGAAGCCATCGCTTCCGATGATGATGACGATGAAAACGGCAAAGGGAAGAAGAAAAAGAAAGGTAAAAAACGCAATACCGAATTGGAATACGATCCAGATCGCAACATGCTCGTGGTCAAGAAGATTCATAAAAAGGGTGGCAAAGACCAATGGATGAGCGATGATTGGGAATAAACAGGTTTAGAATCGAGGCACCCCAGGTGAAAAAACACCGTAAACACATCCCACAACGGACGTGCGTAGGGTGTCGGACTGTGCTTGCAAAACGAGAACTGATCCGGGTCGTACGCACCGCAGAAGGGATTCACGTAGACCCAACGGGAAAACACGCCGGACGTGGCGCATATTTACACAACCAACGTTCCTGTTGGGAAATTGGTATAAAGACCGGGCTTGAGCGTGCCTTAAAAACCACGCTCACCCCGGATGACAAAGAGCGATTAATCCAACATATGCTGACCCTGCCAGAAGACCCTTCTGGATAGCGATTTACGTTCACCTGCGCCCAAGAAAGGGGCCATTGGCTCAGGGAACGAGAACTCGCCAGGTATCGAAGCAGTGTTGCTATTAGGAGGCGGCTTATGAGTGAAAATGGAAAAGCGAAACATATCGAACTGCCCGCAAGCATTACAGTACGCGCGCTAGCACAAACGATTTCAGCCAGTCCCATCGAGGTGATTAAAGCCTTAATGGCGAATGGGGTCATGGCAAACATTAATCAAAATATAGATTTTGACACGGCCGCAATCGTTGCGGCGGAAATGGGTTACGAAGCCACCTTAGAAACAACCGAAGAAACTGCCGCCGAAGATTTGGGGGAACTCCCCTACTGGCGAAAAGTCATTGCAAAAGAAAGTGCCGAAAAACTGGTGGACCGGCCTCCGGTGGTCGGGATTTTAGGGCACGTTGATCACGGGAAAACCACCCTTTTGGACGCGATCCGCAATACCAGTGTCGCGGTTGGAGAAGTTGGCGGGATTACCCAACATATTGGGGCTTACCAAGTGGTTCGCAATGGACGCATTATTACCTTTTTAGACACACCCGGTCACGCCGCCTTTACTGCAATGCGGGCAAGAGGCGCGCAAGGGGCCGATATCGTCGTGCTTGTCGTTGCCGCAGACGATGGGGTCATGCCACAAACCCGCGAAGCCCTGGCGCACGCCAAAGCGGCCAAAGTCCCCATCATCGTCGCCATGAATAAAATTGACCGCTCCAATGCCAACCCAGAGCGGGTCAAACGCCAGCTTTCCGAGGTTGGCCTTACGGCGGACGATTGGGGAGGGGACACCATGATCGTACCTGTTTCGGCCAAACAAAAACTAGGCTTGGATGATCTCCTGGAAGCCATTTTACTGGTCGCCGATGACATGGATATTCGGGCAAATCCCAAAGGAACCGTTATCGGCAGTGTCATTGAAGCCAAACGAGATCGCGCCAAGGGCGTTGTAGCCACCCTCCTGATCCAAAATGGCACGCTCTCTACGGGCGATGTCGTTTTAGCGGGCACAGCATATGGGCGGCTAAAAGCAATGTTTGACTATCGGGGCAACAAAGTCCAACAAGCTACCCCGTCAACCCCTGTATCCGTTATGGGGTTAAGTGATGTGCCAGAAGCGGGACAATTGTTCCAGGTCGTCGCTTCCGAACGAGATGCTCGCCTGATCGCAAACGAGACCCTCCAAAAGCAAAAAGAAGCCCTCAACGCCAATCGCTCAAAAATCTCCCTTGAAAAAATCTTTGAACAGTTTAAATCTGGGGAGGTACGCGAACTCCGTCTCATTATTAAGGCTGATGTGCAAGGGTCTCTGGAACCGATCATGTCGCTCCTCAATGACCTCTCCCGTGAAGAGATTGGGATCAACATCCTCCACGCGGAAACCGGCACCATCGGCGAAAACGATGTGATGCTGGCGACCGCTTCCGATGCCATCATCATCGGGTTTAGCGTTCAGGCGGACCCAGCGGCGCGGAAACTAGCAGAGTCTGAGGGGATCTCTATCCGCCTTTACGATATTATCTATCGGTTACAAGAAGATATCGAAAAAGCGCTCAAAGGGATGCTCAAACCCCAGGAAAAACTGGTCGTCCTGGGTCGTGCCGAAGTACGGGCTACGTTCAAAATTCCCAAAGTCGGCTTTATCGCCGGTTGTTATGTAAACGAAGGGGAAATCCGCCGGAATGCGAAAGCCCGCGTGGTCCGCGCCGGACAGAATATTTTTGAAGGGGATTTTGCCTCCCTCAAACATCTTTCGGAAGATGTCCGAGAAGTGCGGCATGGTTTTGAATGCGGTATTGGCCTTCGGAATAATCAAGATATTAAGGTCGGGGACATCATTGAATGTTTCACGACAGAATTGGTGCCGGTGTCATAATGGTAGCTAAAATTCGTCAGCAAAAGATCGCTGAACGTATTCGCGAAGAAGTCTCCGAATTGCTCATCGGAGAGTTAACAGACCCCCGGGTCATGGGTCTCATCGTAACGGACGTTACCGTAGACCGGGAACTGGCCTATGCCACTATTTTTGTTTCTTCTTACGATGCCGAAGACAGAAAAAAAGATGTGCTAGAAGGCCTGGATAGTGCTCGCAACTTTATTCGTTACCAACTCAGCCAACGAATTGATTTACGCTCCTTTCCTCAGATACGTTTTAAGTGGGATTCGACCCCACAACGCGCTGAGCGAATCGATAAATTATTCGACGCACTCGCACAAGAAGAAAAACAAAAAAAAGAAAGTACATCAGAAGATGCCCATCTCTGAATCTTTACTGGCTCAAGCGCAAGACCTTCTCTCCACCGCGCGTCATATCCTCATCGTCTCGCACCAACGTCCTGACGGGGATGCGATAGGCTCAACGCTTGGCCTGGGACTTGCGCTTCAAGCGGCGAATAAACAAGTCCAAATGGTCAACGCCGATGGGGTTCCCGTTAATTTCCGGCATCTGACTGGCTCAAACGAAATTAAAAGAACCCCCATCAGTGGTGCAGACTGTGTCATCGCGGTCGATTGCTCCGACCTCCACCGAATTGGGGAGGGCCTATCCGCCCTCGGCCCGCCAGATATCAACATCGATCATCACGCAACAAACACAAATTTTGCTAAAATAAATCTGGTTGATGTGGATGCTGTGGCTGTGGCTCAAATGCTGGCAGAATACTTGCCACGTTGGGGCTTTGTGCTCCCTCGTGCCGCGGGTTCTGCCTTAATAACCGGTCTCATTACAGACACGATCGGGTTCCGTACCCGCAATGTCACCCCAAAAGCCCTTCGAATCACGGCTGATTTGATGGAATTGGGCGTGGACATGCCTATGTTGTACGAACAAGCAATCATTCTCCGTTCATTTGAAGCGCTCCAATTCTGGGGCACAGGTCTCCAAAATCTCCAACGAAACGACCGCATGGTTTGGACCCACCTGACTATGGAAGGCCGTCGTGCGGCTGGATATTCAGGGCGAGACGATGCAGACCTGATCAACATCCTATCTTCAGTTCGGGATTGTGACATCGCGATGATTTTCGTGGAACAACCCAACTGCAAAGTTAAAGTAAGCTGGCGAGCGCGCTCCGGGTTTGATGTTTCGCAGATCGCCCTTTCGTTTGGGGGCGGAGGGCACCCGGCGGCCTCGGGGGCTGAAATTTCTGGGACTTTAGAGGAGGTGCAGGTGAGTGTTTTAAGCACTATGGCAAAATTTCTCAACCCATAACGTATTAACTTCTTATAAACGCCAAGTTTATCCAAATTTTTGTAACCAAACTCAATCTCGGGAAAAAAGGACATGGAAAAAAACGTAATAAAAAATGTCGTCTCAGGGGTCTTAGTTGTTGATAAACCGGTGGGATTGACCTCACACGATGTTGTGCAGATCATCCGTCGTGGTACCGGCATCCGGCGTGCAGGCCACACTGGCACCTTGGATCCACGCGCCTCGGGCGTTTTGGTTATCCTGATTGGGCCTGCGGTTCGCCTCAGTGAATATGTTTCCGCTTCTGACAAACGTTATCAAGCCACGATTCGCCTGGGTGCCACCACAGACACCTACGACGCCGAAGGGAGAGCCACCAGCTACCCCAACGCCGCCACGGTCCTGGCAAATTTGACAGAAGAAAATTTCGAAGAAATCCTCCAAAAATTCGTCGGCGAGTTCGAACAAACGCCGCCTGCCTACTCCGCCGTCAAAGTGGACGGGCAGAAAGCCTACGAACGTGCCCGCGAAGGCGAGGAAGTCGAATTAGAACCGCGGAAAATTAATGTCTACAGTCTGGACTTACTCGAATGGGCACCCCCAGAAGTCGTTATCGATGTCTTCTGCTCCTCCGGGACTTACGTCCGGTCTTTAGCCAATGAACTCGGCGAAGCATTAGGGGTCGGTGCACACCTCGTTGGATTACGCCGAACAAAAAGTGGCCGTTTCACATTACGGGATGCCATATCCCTCCGCCGTCTTCGCGAATCCTTCGAAGCCGGGGACTGGTATCAACACCTGATCCCAGCTTCCGAAGCCCTCGCAGACTGGCCCATGGTCGAACTCTCTTCGGATGAAGTCGAACTCCTCCGCCACGGACACCGAGTCGCGGCAGAGCCGGATGCCCCTCAGTGGGCACGCGCCCTGACCGAACAAGGCGATCTGGTTGCCCTCGTGGAGAATCTCGAAGGACAATGGCAACCGCGTAAGGTCTTCTTGATTGAATAAATAATCAAAAAGGAACGCCTTTTGATAAGCGGGCCAAAAGCACCGCTTATTAAGGCGTTCCTTTTTTTTCTCTCTATGCAACACGTCGGTTCGCTGGAACATCTCTCCGTAAAAAATGCCTGGCTCACGATGGGCACCTTTGATGGGGTTCATCGCGGCCACCAGGAAATAATCCGCCAACTGACGGCAGGCGCGCACGCCCAAAACGCCCCCGCCGCCGTCTTAACCTTTGATCCTCACCCAGTCGCGGTCCTCCGCCCCGACAAAGCCCCTCCCCTGCTCACCTCCGCCCACGAACGCGCGGAATTGTTTGCCCGTCTCGGGGTGGACATCGTCATCACTCACCCTTTCAACCACGAAGTCGCCGCCCTGTCCGCCCGGGATTTCCTCCAAAAACTACAAACCCACCTGGGCTTTACCCAATTTTGGGTAGGGTACGACTTTGCCATGGGGCACAACCGCGATGGCAACATTCCCACCCTACGCCAATTAGGGGCGGAAATGGGCTTCCACCTGCATGTCGTAGAACCGATCACCTTTGACGGCAAAACCGTCTCTTCCAGCCAGATTCGCAAACTCATCGCCGCCGGACAGATGGAAGAAGTCACTGAACGCTTGGGCCGCCCCTACCAACTTTCGGGCATCGTCGTCGAAGGGGCAAAACGTGGCCGCACGATTGGCATCCCTACCGCCAACCTCGCCCCAGACCCCAAACGCGCCTTCCCCGCCCGTGGGGTATATGCCTGCCGCACCTGGATTAACGCCTCCCCCGTTCTCGCCGTCACCAATATTGGCCTGCGCCCCA
>JABWBV010000309.1 GCA_013359445.1 Anaerolineales bacterium
GTAGATAAGGTAGATAAGGTAGATAAGGTAGATAAGGTAGACACAGGAATGGGGTACTTGTATACTTTATTTACCCTGTTTACTATATTTACTATATTTACTATATTTACTATATTTACTCTATTTACCCTATTTACCCCTATCCCCCATGCCCCCTTCCCATCCCATCACCCTCCTCCTTGTAGATGATCAGCGTCTCATGCGCGATGGCCTCCGCACCCTGCTTGAACTCGAAGAGGATTTTCACGTCGTCGGTGAGGCGGAAAACGGGCAGGAGGCGTTAACCGCGTTTGAAAAACTGGCCCCGGACGTGGTGTTGATGGATATTCGGATGCCGATCATGAACGGGGTGGAGGCGATCCGGCACTTGCGGGGAAAATGGCCGGAGGCGAAAGTGATCATTTTGACCACATTCGACGATGATGCGTATGTGTTCGACGGTTTGCGGGCGGGGGCATTGGGCTATTTGCTCAAAGATGTGTCTGGGGATGAACTGGCGGACGCGATCCGTACGGTGGCGAAAGGGGGGGCGTTGATTGACCCGTCCGTGACCCGCAAGGTGGTAGCGGAATTCGCGCGGCTTACGAACCCCGCGCGGGGCACGTCCCCCGCGCAACCCGTGTCCCCCACGCCCGGCACCGGCCCCCTGCATGAGCCACTCTCCGACCGGGAGCAGGAGATTCTCCGGTTATTGGCCGAAGGATTAACGAACCGGGAAATCGCCCAAAAGCTGTATCTCGCCGAAGGAACCGTCAAAAATTATATTTCCAGTATTTTGCTAAAAATTGATGCGCGAGATCGGACGCAAGCGGCATTGCGGGCGAGGGAATTAGGATTGATCTAAACGAAAAGACGGCGTGCAACAAGCACGCCGTCTTTTTTTTACGTTTGTAGTGAGGCACGCCAGTGCCGTTTCCGGCATTGGCGTGCCTCACTACAAACGAATTACGAATTTTGGGTTATTCCACCAAATGGCAACTGGCAATATGGGCGTTGGGCGTGCCGGTTTTGAGCGCGTGGAGGGCAGGTTTTTCGGTGTGACAACGGTCAAACGCCAACGGACAGCGCGGGGCAAACAGGCATCCGGGGGGAAGGGCGTTGAGGCGGGGCGGGTAACCGGGGATGGCGGCCAGTTTCCCGCCGGGGCGCGTCAGGTCGGGGAAGGCTTTGAGGAGTTCTTGCGTGTAGGGGTGACGGGCCTCGTTGAAAATCGTATCCACGTTGGCATATTCCGCGGACACACCGCCGTACATCACCAGCACCGTATCGCACATCTCCGCGACCACGCCTAGATCGTGGGTGACGAAGATGATCGAGAGGCCGAGCCGCTGGCGGAGGGTGTGCAGGAGTTCGAGAATTTGCGCCTGAATCATCACGTCGAGGGCGGTGGTCGGCTCGTCGGCGACGATGACCTGGGGATTGCACGCGAGGGCCATCGCGATCATCGCCCGTTGGCGCATCCCGCCCGAATATTGGTGGGGATAGTGCCCGGCCCGGTCGGGGGAAATGCCGACGAGTTCGAGCAATTCCCGCACCCGCGTGTCCAATTTTTCTTTATCAGTAATGTCCAGGTGTTGGCGAATCGCCTCCGCAATCTGATCCCCGACGGTGCGAACGGGATTCAGCGCGTTCATCGCCCCCTGGAAAACGATAGAAATGCTTTTCCATCGAACGTCGGCCATTTCTTCTTCGGAAACCTGGGAGAGGTCCCGGTCGTGGAACAGCACCTGCCCGTTGACAATGCGCCCCGCGGCGGGGAGCAGGCGCATGAGGGCAAGCATCAACGTGGTTTTGCCACATCCCGATTCCCCCACCAGCCCCAACAATTCTCCTTGCCGCAGTTGAAAACTGACCTTTTGTACGGCGTGGGCGGGGGCCTGCCCGGCGTTGACATAATCCACCGAGAGGTCGCGCACGTCGAGCAATACAGGTGCTTGCGAAAAATCCTGGGGAAACGGGGGCGCGGTGACGGGCGTTTCGGGCGGTTTGTCTTTGATCACGGTCAGGTGATGGGTTTCCAGGCGGGGATTGAGCACCTGTTCAAGGCCTTGCCCCAGCAGGGTGAGCGACAACACCACCCACACGATCCCGAACCCCGGCACCACCAACGCCCACCACGCGCCTGTGCTCATCGCCCCCCGGCTGAAGGCGAAGTTGAGCATCTGCCCCCAACTGAGCGCGGTCGGGTCACCCAGGCCGAGAAAGCTGAGGGTGCTCTCGTTCAAAATGGCGAGGGAGATGACGAGCACGGTGTTGACCACGAGCAACGGCATCACGAGGGGGATGATGTGGTGGCGGATAATGTGCAGGTTGCCCGCACCGATGGCTTTGGCGCGGAGGACGAACTTGCGGGATTTGACTGCCAGCGTCTGCGAGCGGACGAGGCGGGAGGTGGTGGTCCACCCCAGCAGGCCGATGACAAAAATGATGTTCCACAAACTGGGTTTGGTGAGGGCGATGATGACGACGATCAAGGGCAGGTCGGGGATGACGAGCATGATGTCGGTGAAGCGCATGAAGACATTTTCCACCCGCCCGCCGTAAAACCCGGCAACAATGCCGATCACCCCGCCGATGAAGATGGAAATGAAGGAGGCGAAAAACCCCACCGTGAGCGACACCCGCGAGCCGTAGATGAAGTTCGACAGCACATCTTTCCCTGCGTCGTCTGTGCCGAGGAGGTGGGCGGCGCTGGGGCGGGCGTAAATGTCGTCAATGGTGACATCCACAGATTCTTTCGGGTTGTAGGGGGCGATTTGCGGGGCAAAAATGGCGGTGATCAACGAGATGACGAGCATCGCCAGTCCGATAATCCCCATTTTGTTACGGCGAAATGTGCGGAGGAAAGTGCTAAAGGATGCGATCATGATTCGGCCTGCACTCTGGGGTCAAGATAGGAATACGTCAGGTCGGCGATCAGGTTGGCGAGGATGACGCTGACGGCGATCATGAGAAACGCGCCCTGCAACACGGGGAAATCCCGACGGTTGACCGCCTCAAAGATCGCCCCGCCCAGCCCCGGCCAGGAGAAAACGCTCTCGATCTGCACCGCGCCCGCCACGGTGAAGCCCAGGTTGATAGCGATAAGCGTCACCATGGGGAGCATCGCATTTTTCAGGGCGTGGTCTTTCAAAATCTGGAAGGTGCGTAACCCTTTGGCCTTGGCGGTCAAAATATAGTCTTCCGAAAGCACATCCAACAACGAGCTTCGCATAATCAGCATGTATTCGCCCATAAATACGATGGTGTACGTGATGGTAGGAAGCAAAAGGTGTGTGCCAATGTCCAGCCAGGTTTCCCAGGGGGTGGCGAAACTCGCCCCGGCGGTTTCTTTCCCCCCGATGGGCAAGCCAAACGTGGTACTGCCCCAAAACAGGAGCACGATCCCCAACCAAAACGTGGGCAGACTCCAGGCCAGCAAACTGACCAGCAGGGCGGCGTAATCCACCGGAGTCCGCGCTTTCCACGCGGCGGCGATCCCCAACGCCATCCCGAGGATGATCGCGAGAATTTGCCCCGCACCAATCAACAGCAGGGTATTCCACAGCCGTTCGATCAGGATGTCCTTTACCGGGCGGTTGGTGTGGTAACTGACCCCCAACTCCCCACGCAGGATGTTCCCGACGTAGATAAAAAATTGGGTTTCAAAGGGGTTGACCGCGCAATCGCCCAGTTGGATCGGGTTCAGCGATTCAAAGCAGTTGATGATCGGTTTGTCCAACCCGAACCGGACGCGGATGGCCTCGACCGCTTCCTTCGTCAGTCGGGGGTCGCGTACCCCCGCGCGGGCGGGGTCTCCCGGCAGGATGCGGAAGAGGAAAAAATTGAGCACGAACACGAAGAGGACGGTGAACAGTGCCCAGCCGATTTTGTTGAGGAGGTAACGGGAGCGGGACATGGGGGTGTGGGGGAGCAGGTGCCAGGTGTCAGGTGTCAAGTATCAGGTGTCAGGAAAATGACCTGACACCTGATACCCAAAAACCGGGTACGTTATTTCACTGGTTCAATCACAACCAGCGAACTGACATCTTCCAACGCCAGTTTGCCGCGGTCGGTGATCCAGCCGGTGAAGCGGTCGGTACGGTAGGCCTGCACCGCTTGCTCGTAGAAGGGGATGATGTAAACGACATCGTCATGGACGATCTTTTGCATCTGCCAGACGATTTCCTCGCGGCGGGCGGCGTCCAGTTCGATGGCTTGTTCGTCGTAGAGGGCGTCGTATTCGGGGTTGGAGTAGCCGGTTTCACTGCTCCCGTCGGGGATGGCGCTGGTGGTCATCACACCGAGGAGCAGGTTCGGATCGGGGTCTGATCCCCAGCCCCAGAGCATCACGTCGAAGTCAAACGCCGGGCAACAGACTGCGGTGAGGGCGTCGGGGTCCATCGCCTGGAGTTCGGTTTTGACGCCGACGAGCAACCACATTTCCGAGAGCAATTCGGCCATGCGCGGGGCGGTGAGGCTGTCGCTCGGCCAGTTCATGCGGAAGATGAGGGGGTTGGTGCCATCGGGCATTTCGCGCACGCCATCGCCATCCACATCCACATACCCGGCATCGTCGAGGGTTTGGTTGGCAAGGGCGACATCGAAGGCATAATCGGTGAGCGAGTCGTTGTACCAGTGCCCAAGACCAATGGGGAGCAGAGTGAGGCCAGGGTCGCCGAGGCCGAGGAGGACGACATCAATGAGTTTTTGTTTGTCGGTGGCGTGGGCCAGGGCCAGGCGCACGTTGCGGTCGCGCAGGGCAGGGTGTCCGGTGCAGATGCCGCCCGCGTCGGTGGGGCAGTTTTCGGGGTCAATCTGGTTGAAGATGATGTCCGAGACACCAGGCGTGTAGGGCGCGCCCGCGACGAGGGCCACACCTTCCTGGTTTCGCAGGCCAACGGACGCCGTATTGGGCATTTCGGTGATCATATCCACTTGCGCGGCTTTGATCGCCTGCACGAGGGCATCCTGGTTTTCAAACGTTTGAAAGACAATTTCGTCAATTTTCGGGGGATTCTGGTAATGCTCTTTGTTCGCACCCAGGTGGACGAATTCATTCTGTTTGTACTCGATCATTTTGAACGGGCCAGTGCCGATCATCGTTGTGTTTTCAAATTCGGTGGCGGCGGCACCTTCGGCGTGTTCGGCCCAGATATGTTCCGGCAGGACATACAGGTAGGAGAGCAGGTAATCCATGTTGGGCACGGCCTCGGACAGGGTGATGACCAGCGTGGTGTCGTCGGGGGCTTCGATGGAGGCGAAATTGTAGGTATAGGAATTCAGGTAGGGGAAATCATCGTGGGCGGTGTAGAGGTTGATGGAGAACGCGACATCTTTGGCCGTCATCGGCGTGCCATCGTGGAAGTTGATGCCGGAGCGAATCTTGAACGTCCAGACCAGGCCGTCGTCCGAGGTCTCTGCACTTTCGGCCACGTCCAGTTTGTAGGTGCCATCGAGCTGTAATTCGTACACGGTATCGTAAACGAGCGCGAACAAGGTGTAGGCTTCGGTGAGGATGGCCGCGCCCGGATTGAGCGTGTCGGGACTGCCTGCCCAACCCACGCGGAGCACCGCGGGGCCTGTGCTCTCCGTGGTTGAAGGCGCTTCCGTTGCCTGCGAATTACCACTGCAGGCGGTCAGCAAAAAGGCCAGGATTAACAAAAATGGGATCAGTTTTCGTAGGTTCATGGGGTCTCCTTTGGGGTGGTGATGAGGTTGGGGCCTCATCACCTTTTAGATAGATTTCCAAATTTCGGAAGTTTTGTGCCGCTTTGGGAACTTCCGAAATTATGGGGATATCCTACATCATATAACTTCGGGGTGGGTTTTCCATCTGAAGGATGGGCCGATGAAATTGGAAAGGGGAGAGATCTGCGGTCGTTTGCCCTTGCGTGGCGAGTTCGGCGAGGGTTTTGCCAATGACCGACGCAAATTTGTACGCGTGCCCCGCGCCCACCGCAAGGAACACGTTGGGATGATCGGGGAGGCGGTCGATGACAAAATCCCGATCCGGGGTGAGGGTGTACAGGCAGGTTTTAGTATAAATTTGTGGGCCGAGCATGGCGGGAAGGTGGGTGCGGAGAAAAGATTCGGTGCGGGCGAGCGTTTCGGGATGGGGGTCGAACGACCGGGTTTGCGCGGTGGTCCGTTGCCCGCCGACATCCTGCCCGATCTTGGGGCCGGGTTCGCCATAGACGGGAAAACCGTAAAAACAGGGTTCGTCCATCCAAATCCAAACGGGGAAACGGTCGGGATTGAAGTCTTCGACGTGGGGGGAGGCGTAGTAGGTGACTTGTTCTTGCGTCACTTCCAGGGGCAGGTGCAGGCCGAAATGGGCGAGGGCAGTGTTGGTCCACGCCCCGGGGGTGAGGATCAAGGTTTGGCAACGCAGTTCTTCCCCGCCCGCGGTGAGTTCGATTTCCCCGGCGCGGGAGCGGATGGCGGTGATCGGGGCGTTGTCCCGGATCGTCGCGCCGTAAGCGCGCGCCATGCGTAAATGGGCGGCGTTGCCTTTGGCGGCAGGGGCGATCCCCGCGTCGGCCTGATAGAGCGTGGTTGTCCCCTCGGGCAGGCGGAATTGCGGCCAACGGCGCATGGTTTCGGCGGCGTCCAGCGTCTCAAACGGGACTCCGCAGGCGGTCATGCTTTCGGTGTAGTCGGTGAGGGGAATTTGGGCGTTGGGGGGGAACAAATCCAGCCCGCCCGTTTTGAGGATCAGGGTTTCTTCGGCGTCCGCTTCCAGATCGGCCCAGGCGGTGTAGGCTTGTTGGGCAAATTGCACGTAGGACGGGGTGTGGTACGAGAGGCGGATGATGCGAGAGTGATCTTGTGAGCCGCCGCGCACGTGGCCGAGTTCAAACTGTTCCAGGCCCAACACGTCTTTACCCTGGCGGGCGAGCCAGTAGAGGGCGGCACTGCCGAGGCCGCCTAACCCGAGGACGATGGTTTCGTAGGTGCGTTTCATGGTGTGGCGGGTTCGAGGGTGATCAAGGAGTGGATGTTATCCAGGGCGAGGTGCGGGGCGTCGAGATTCCACCCGGTAAAGTGATCGGGGCGATAGGCGGCGACAGCATCGGGATAAAAGAAGACCAGGTTAACCGCTTCGGTATGGATGATGGTTTGGAGTTGGGTAATGAGCTTCAAGCGTTGGGCCGGGTCGGTTTCGGTGTGCTGGACCGCGTTCAGAATGTCATAGTCCGGGTCCGAAAACCCCGATTCGTTGCCCCCCGTCGCGATGGAGGCTGTGTCAAAGATGTTGAAGAAGTTCCCTGGCTCGGGTTCGACGCCCCATCCCCAGAGAATCATGTCGTAGTCGTAGGTTGGGCAACACAGGTAAATGATGGTGTCGGCGTCTAAGGCGCGGATGTTTAGCTCAATGCCGATTTCCTGCCACATGGGCGTGAGGTGCTCCAGCAGAAGTTCAAATAACAGGTCGGGGCCGAGGTAATAAAGCCGAAAACTCAGGGGGCGTCCGGGTTCTTCGCTGGTGGCAGGCATCTCGCGCACGCCATCGCCATCGGTGTCCAGATACCCGGCTTGATCGAGCAGGTCTTTGGCTTGTTGCGGGTCATAGGGATAGTCTTGGAGGGTCGGGTCAAAATAATCCTGTAACCCGGGTGGGATAACGGAAAGGCCGGAGGCGCCGCGCCCACGCAAAACCTGATCCAGCAGGGTGGTTTTATCTACCGCGTGGGACAAGGCCAGGCGCACGGTGTGGTCTCGCAACGCGGGATGCCCGGAACATGGTTGCAGGGTTAAATCATCGGGCAAAACGAAGCTCGAATCCTCCTCAAAGGGCGGACAGTCCTCCGGGGCCAGTTGGTTGAAGACAATTTCTTCAAATTCCGGGTACAACGGCAAGCCGGTGACCACCTCGATAGTTGGGTCTTCGGCCAGGCTTTCCACTTCAAAATACGGCAGGTTGAGAATGAGTGATACATCGCCAGAGAGAATCCCTTCCTTGAGCGTGCTCTCGTCGGGGTAGGCCAGGAAAACAATATCTTCGATTTTTGGCGAAAAAAGGTAGTGATCCGCGACCTTTTGCAGGTGGATGAAACTATCTTGGGCATAAACGGCGACCTTAAAAGGCCCACTGCCGATCATTTCCAAATTGTCATACGTGTCCAGGGAATTTTCATATCGGCCCCAAATATGTTGCGGGAGAATGTAATGGTAGAGCAAGTGCCCTTCCATGTTCGGTATGGGTTTGGACAACCGAATCTGCACTGTTCTTTCAT
>JABWBV010000310.1 GCA_013359445.1 Anaerolineales bacterium
TCGCCAAACTCTTGATCACCGAAATGATCCACTACAAAGGAGATGCCGAAGTCGTCTTCAGCCGCCCGTGCATCTACGGCGTGTTCTCCGGCCCGGTAGGTGGGTTTGCGCCGCGCCCCGAACACTGCGTCGGCTGTTTGCGCTGTACGACGAGCTATCCCGAATGGGTCAGCGTCCAACCCAATCCCGAACGGAAAAAGTTGGGCGATAGTTATTTCAACTTTACTTACGTCAACGCAGTGGCCTACGAGAGCCAGTCCGGGCGCGTGCCCGTGCGGGGGGCAGGATACCGCGGCGAGTTCGGCGGCGAGGGGTGGGATGGCATGTGGACGGATATGTCCGAGATCGTCCGGCCCACGCGGGATGGCATTCACGGGCGCGAGTTCATCTCCACCTCTGTAGACATCGGTACAAAGCCCAATCACCTGATCTTCGACGGGAACGGGGACCCCACGGGCGAAGTGCCGAACACGTTCAGCCTCCCGCTTCCCACCCTGTTTGACGCCCCGCCCCCCCACACGGGCACCGCGACCCTCTACAAAATCCTATCCCAAGCCGCCTCCGAGCTGGACACCCTCGTCATGCTCCCACCCCGCGCGATCATAGACTACAACCTGCGCGGCCCCCACCTCGTCCCCCTGCTCACCCCCGCCGACCGCGACCTCCTCCGCATCCTACCCTCCACCCCGCGCCTGATCATGGTAGACGGCTGGACCCCCGACGTAGACCGCACCCTCTACGACGAAATCCACGCCCGCTTCCCCCATGCCCTGATCGGCCTCCGCACCCCATTCATAAGCGGCGACGATTTGCTGGTGCTCGTCAACATGGGTATCCGCCTCTTTCACATGACTGCCAACTATCACGGCAGTGGCCCGCGCGGCGAATTTATCTTCGACCTGATCCGCGCGGCACACCTCACTCTGGCCGGGGCTGGCATCCGGGAAACCGTCACCCTGCTCGGCTCCGGCGGGATCATCGCCGCCGAACACGTCCCAAAGGCGATCATCGCCGGGCTAGACGCAGTCGTGCTCGACACCCCGCTCCTCGTCGCCCTGCAAGCGCGTTTCGACGGCGATTTTCTTCACCCTCGCCAGACAACCCTCCGCCTCCCCAAAACCCTCAACGTCCCCTGGGGCGTGCAACGTCTCAAAAACCTGACCGCCTCCTGGCGCGATCAACTGCTCGAAATCCTGGGCGCGATGGGTCTCCGCGAAGTCCGCCGCCTGCGCGGGGAAATTGGGCGGGCGATGTTCCAAAAAGATTTGGAGCGGGACGCGTTTGGGGATATTGAAGGGTATCCAGGGTGAAACGTGACAAGTGAAACGTGAATTCACGAGTCACGCATCACGTTTCACAAAGGAAAACTATGACTGAAAAAAGCGTAAATCCTACTGCTATCCACAAACATCGCACCGCCCTCAATCATGGGCTGGAATACTGGCCGTCGCTCGTAGACGGTGCACCGCCCGCGCTGGGGGATTTCCGTTGGACGGATGAGTTGATCCTGGCGGGCTGGCACATGGCAAGCACCGGGCAAATGCCGACCAATGGGTTAAATTACCGCACCGGGCGCTCCGGCGGGGGCTTTGACAGGCTGGATTTTAAGTTTCCTCCCGAAAACCAACGCCTGCCTGCAAATGCGCCCGTAGATTTATCCATGCCCCTCAATCGGCGGCACGACGGCCTGCCGGAGTTGGTTGCAAACTTGCCCTGGTATGGGGGTGGGATGTCGTATGGGTCGGTAAGCGAGCAGGTAATGGTGAGCCGCGCACGGGCGGCGCGCGAATGGGGGACGTTTACCAGTACGGGGGAGGGAGGGTATCCGCCGGGGTTGATTCCCTATCAGGATGTCATCATCACACAGGTGGCGACGGGGATGTTTGGCGTGCGGGAGGAGACGATCCAGTTCGCCCCGATTGTGGAGTTTAAATACGCGCAGGGGGCGAAACCCGGCCTGGGCGGGCACTTGCTCGGGGACAAGTCCACCTCCGACGTGGCGAAGTTGCGGGAATCGGTGCCGTGGGTGAGTTTGTTTTCCCCGTTTCCGTTCCACTCGGTGTATTCGGTGGAGGATCATAAAAAGCATGTGGATTGGATCAAGACGGTCAATCCCCGTGCGTTGATCTCGGTGAAAGTTTCGACGCCGCACGATGTGGATATGGTGGCCGTGGGCAGTTATTATGCCGGGGCGCACATCATTCATCTGGACGGGTCGTATGGCGGGACGGGCGCGGCCCCGGAGATTGCGAAGAAAAATATCGCGATGCCCATCGAGTTTGCGATCCCGCGCGTGCACAAGTATCTCGTGAGCGAAGGGGTGCGCGATCAGGTGACGTTGATCGCCTCAGGCGGGGTGCGGACGGCGGACGACATCGCGAAAGCCATCGCCCTCGGCGCGGACGGGTGTGCGATCGGGACGGGCGATCTGATCGCTCTCGGCTGTACCCGTTGCTCGAACTGCGAGCGTGGCCGCGGCTGTCCCTTCGGCCTGACGACCACCGACCCCGAACTGCAACTGCTCGTGGAACCCGATTGGGGCGCTCAGCGGATCAGCAATTTTTATAACGCCCTGGGTTTGCGGGTGAGCGAGATTCTGCGCGGGTTGGGATTGCGGAGTGTGGCGGAGTTGAGGGGGAGGAAGGATTTGTTGGTGTATGTGGGGGGTAAATAGGGTAAACAAGGTAGACAAGGTAAATAGAGTAGACAGATAAGAGCACGTTTAGGATTTGACAAGATGGCGCAATTTGAACCTTTTGAAGAAACAATACTGCGTGAAATTTGTAATCTCTTAGGGGATACAACTGGTGGCTTGACAGGTAGTGAAATTGATAATTTGTTACGTGATAGTGGTATTGAACCTCTGCCTGGAAACAACAAACGTGACAAAATTTTTCAATCTCTTTACCATCGCCAACGTCTTGATCGTTCTGGAAATCATGTCGTAGCGTTTATTTATGCAGCGATGAATCCTGTAAGATATGTGCGTGACCATCATGTGTTCGAGGAACGCCGAATTGGGCTTAATAGGATATTAGCTTTTATGGGTTTTTCTTTAGCGGAGAATGGGAAACTGCAACCAATCACCCCAGCGAGAACAATAAGTGAAGCCCAGGAAAGAGCAAGAAAACTTTACAGAGAACTTGTAAACAGAGGAGCGCATCCAGATATTTTGCGTTTTTGTAGAGAAGAGTTGCTTCAGGACAACTATTTCCATGCGGTTTTTGAAGCAACGAAAAGTATTGCTGATAAGATTCGAGATAAATCTGGCCTCACAATTGATGGTGGCGAATTAGTTACTCAGGCTTTTAGTGGAATAAATCCTCTATTAGCATTTAATACCTTACAAACTGAAACTGAACGAAGTGAACAAAAGGGACTAGTGAATCTTCTATTAGGTTTATTCGGGACATTCAGAAATACAACTGCACATGCCCCAAGAATTAAATGGGCAATTAATGAACAAGATGCCCTTGATATGCTGACATTTACATCCTTACTTCATCGACGAATTGACCAATGTGTTCGTACACGCCCCACTCTTTAAAAACCAGGCGACAGACTCCAGCAAGGGTTTTATGGGTAGCCGCGAAGACTAGTCGCCTAATTATGCTGTAATGGTAGCAATATTCTAGCAAGTAAACAAAAAATCGGGTGCAGCCTGTGGCCTCGCAGATCTACCTACACTTCAGTGATGTTCTGAAGATTCAGTAAATCCACCCGATACATTAGCAATTATATTACCCTAGAACGCTAACGTCAAAATTCCCAGGAGTTCCCATGACTTCCTCCCCCTCCTCCCTCCCCCTCGAATCCCTCCTCCACTCCCGCTCCCTCCTCCCTCGCCCCTCCGACGAATTCCTCGCCCTCGCGCAGGGACAAGCCGCGGAAGGGGGCTGTGGCGTGATCGGTTTTGCCTGCACCGAACAAGTGGGGGGAAAACACATGCTCCAGGCTCTCGATCAGATGCGAAACCGGGGGAACGGCAAAGGGGGCGGCATCGCGGCGGTGGGACTCGTGCCCAGTGAATTTGGCGTGACGCAGGCGGTGTTGGATAACGATTATCTCCTCGCCATCGCCTATCTCGACGCGTCGTGCCGGGCGGAGGTGGAGGCGAAATATGTTCACCCCACATTTGAGGTGGATCACGTTCGGGAACAGCCAGCCCTCGCGGATTGGAAATCCCTGCCCCGGTTGGAGATCGCCCCGCCGGAGGTGGTGTATTACTTCGTGCGGGTGAAGAACGCGGTCGTCGAAGCATTTGCCCAAGCACACAATCTGCCTCTTTCCGGCGACTCGAAGTCGCGGCAACATTTACAAAGTCGCCCTTCGGCGACTGGTGAGTCGGCGCAGGCCGACTTCGCAAATGTAGGTGCAGTTTCAACTGCCCCTACTGCCACCGACCCCACCCGTCGCCGCCTCGAAGACGAAATCGTCTACCAAAACACCTACCGCCTGAATCACGAGTTTTACGCGGCCACGGGCGTCACTCGCGCCTTTGTCCTTTCCCACGCCAAAAACCTGCTCGTGCTGAAAATGGTCGGGTACGCGGACGATGTCATTCGCTACTACCAACTCGAAGATTTGCACGCCCACGTCTGGATTGGGCATCACCGCTACCCGACGAAGGGGCGGGTGTGGCATCCGGGCGGGGCGCACCCCTTCATCGGGATGAACGAGGCCCTCGTCCACAACGGGGACTTCGCCAATTACGCCTCCATCGCCGAATACCTGCGCCAGCGCAACATTTACCAACTTTATCTGACCGATACCGAAGTCTCCGTGCAGGTGTTCGACCTGCTCCGCCGCACCTACAACTACCCGCTCGAATACGTCATCGAGGCCATCGCCCCTACCACCGAGCGGGACTTCACCCTCCTCCCGCCCGAAAAACAACGGCTCTATCATCTTTTGCAAACCACGCACATGCACAGCTCCCCGGATGGCCCCTGGTTTTTCATCATCGCCCAGTCCGAGGAAGAAGAAGCCGCCCCCGTCTACCGTCTCACCTGCATCACCGACACTTCGATGCTCCGCCCGCAGGTGTTTGCGTACCAACGTGCGGGGGAAAACGGCCCGGCGATTGGGTTCGCCGCGTCGGAAAAACAGGCGATTGATGCCGCGCTCGCCTCGTTAGCGCAGAAGGATGATCGGTTTTGGCCCCGCGCGGACAAATATTGGAATGCGCGCGGGGGCAGTCACACCGATGGGGGGGCATTTATGTTTTCGGTGAAAGGCGGGCAGTTGACGTGTGCGGATAAATTTGGGCAGGAGGTGAAATTGGACGTATCGCGCGCACCTTTCCGGGGGGCACGGGGCCACGCGGGGGGGGAAACCCCGAACGAGATCGCCATCTCCGCGCCGGTTCCAGAAAACACCCCGCGCGGAGACGGTGCCCCGGTCGTGGGGCCGCTTCCCATTCGGGCACAGGTACCCGGACAGGGCCTCCCCATTCAAAATCAAGGCGTCGATCTTTTTGCGCAGACCATCGCACAGTTGCCCTATTGGACGTATGCCGATTTCCAGGCTTTTTTGGAGACGCTGGTGGCGGGGGCGGAGACCGATGAGGGGCGCACGCTGGCGTTTGAGACGTTGACGTTGTTGATGGATCGACGGTATCCGACAGGGAATTTGCGGCGGAGCAGTTTGCTGGCGTTGGTGGATGGGGCGTTTGCCAGGGTGGTGGCGGGGATTCGAGAGAAGTTGTCGGATTGTTTTGTGTTTGTGGATGTGGAGCATAGGCCGTGGGTGTCGGAGAATAATTTGACGACGACGCTGACATTTGTGATTGATGCGCGGGGGTATGAACCTGAAGGGCCGTTTTCGGTGGAGGCGGAGATTTTGGGTTTGCGGCGACGAGGGTTTAATCGGTTTATTGTGGCGCATTGCCGGGGACACCGGTTCATCGGCAACGGCTTTGGCCCGGACAGTGACGGGGTACGGATTGACGTATACGGCTCGTCGGGCGATTATCTCGGTTCAGGGATGGATGGGATGGAGATTCACGTCCACAACAACGCGCAGGATCAGCTCGCGCAGATTATGAAGCGCGGCAAGCTGGTGGTGCATGGCGACGTGGGGCAGACGTTTATGTACGGGGCGAAGGGTGGGGAAGTGTACGTGTTGGGGAACGCCGCCGGGAGGCCGTTGATCAACGCGGTGGGCAAACCGCGCGTGGTGATCAACGGGACGGCGCTGGATTATCTGGCGGAGTCGTTTATGGCGGGTGATCCGAACCACGGGGGCGGGTTCGTGATTTTGAACGGGATTCACCTGTCGGACGAGGGCGAGGTGATGGAGTTGGAAACGCCGTACCCGGGCGGGAATCTGTTCTCGCTGGCGTCCGGCGGGGCGATCTTTGTGCGGGACCCGTATCACCGCGTGGGGGTGGATCAGTTGAACGGCGGGGAGTTTTACCCGTTCGAGCCGCGGGATTGGGCGTTGATCGAGCCGTATTTATTGGAAAATGAGCGGTTGTTCGGGATTCCGGTCAGTCGGTTGTTGGAAGTGGAGGGGCGTGTGCGAAGGCCGGAGGAGGTGTACCGGAAGATTGGCCCGGTGAAGGTGCGGGCGTTACAGGCGGAAGAGGCTTGGGTGGCGAAGCATTAAAAAAAGAGAACGCCGCTCCCGTGGGAGCGGCGTTCTCTTTTTTTTCGCTTACTCAATCCTCACCACTTTCCCCTCCACCCGCGCCGCCTCCGCCGCAAATGCCATCAAATGACTCTTCAACGCCTGCCGCGCCGTCGTCCGCGCGGACTCTCCTCCTTCCCGTAAACTATTCACAAATCCCGCCATCAACCCCTGATCCCCGCCCCCGTGCCCTTCTTTTAAGTTGGCACTGGTGTCGTAACGTGTCCGTTTCCCCGAACGATGCTCGCGCACCTCGATCCACGACCCGCCCGTGCCGAAGAAAGACTGCACCTCCGCGCGGGAACCCTGAATCCGCGTCGTGCGCCCCTCGAAATGGGAATGCCCGTGCATCGTCAGCGTGACCGATTGCCCGCCGGAGAATTGCATGGCGACGACTTGATGATCCACCACGTCGTTATCGCAGTGGTAGACGCATCGCCCGTAGGGGCCGGTTTGGAGGGCGGCGCGCAGATTTTCGGGGGTGGGGTCGTGGGCGACGACGGAGATGGGCCAGCCGCGGTAGTCGCTGATCAGGCGCAAGTCGGGGGCAAAGCGGCTGAGGAAACGCACCATTTCCGGGGCGCGGGTTTGCGTTTGGGCGGCGAGTTTGGGGATACCGCTCCCGGTTTCGGCGATGGCGCGCCAGAGGGGGAGCAGATCGATGTAAATGAACGGGGCGTAGTACGGGCAGGTGTCGGCGACGGGACACCCATCCAGACAACGGGCGGGTGCGCCTTCGGGGGCGTTTTCCGCGCGGTAGTGAAGTAAGCCGCCCACGCTGGACAGGGATTCGCATTCGGCATCCAACAGCCAGGGCAAAATATCCAGGTCGTGACAGCATTTGGCGAGAATCATCGGGCTGGATTGTGCCCGGTTCCGCCAGTTGCCGCGGACGTAACTGTGCGCCATGTGCCACCAGGCGACGTTTTCGCGGTGATCGACATTGATCACCTGCCCCAGCGCGCCAGATTGGATGATCTCGCGCAGTTTGACAAAGTGCGGGGTGTAGCGCAGGACGTGGGAGATGTGCAACTGCCGCCCGGTTTCTTCGCTCGTTTGGACGAGTTGGATGCATTCTTCGGCAGTGGTCGCCATCGGTTTTTCGAGCAGGACGTGGTAACCCGCGCGCATGGCGGCGAGGGCGGGGGCGGTGTGCTGTTCGTCTTGGGTGCAGACGAAGGCGGCGTCGGCGAGTTGGGGGAGGGCGAGGAGCGGTTCCCAGGTTTCAAACTGGTGTTCCGGGGGGATGTGATGCTGTGTGGCGAAGCGGGCGCGCCGCGCGGGGTCGGGTTCGGCGACGGCGACAAAGCGGATTTGGTCGGGGTGGGTGCGGGCGTAGCGGCCGTAGATGTCGGCGCCGCGCTGGCCTGCGCCGATGAGGAGGGCGGTGACTGGTGAGGGAGGGGGCATGGATGAATTGTATCGCGGGCCGGATGGTATAATCGCACGCCATTGGAGGTTGTTCATGATCCGAATTCTCATTGTTGAAGATGACTGGAATGCACGAGAAGGATTAAAAGAGCGTTTTGCTGATGAATCTGATTTT
>JABWBV010000311.1 GCA_013359445.1 Anaerolineales bacterium
CTCCAGATACAAAGCCGCAACCAGGTCTTGAACGAACTCGTGATGGAGCGCACTACCGAATTAACACGCACCAATGACGAACTCACGCGCATCAACACCCAACTCCGCACCGAAATTAGTGACCGAAAAATGGCTGAAGCCGCCCTCACCGTGCGCGAAGAACACTTCCGCGCCATGATCGAAAACGCCCCGGATGGAATCGTCCTGTTAGGAGCCGATAGCAAAATCAAATATACCAGCCACTCCACCGAACGCATTCTCGGGTACAACCCCGCACAAGTGCTTGGTCGCAATCCCAGCGATCTAACCCACCCCGAGGATGCCCCCGAGCTGATCACCCTCCTAGGCGAACTTCTCCAAAAGCCCCACCGGGTCATCACCACGCAATACCGGTTTCTGCACGCAGATGGTTCCTGGCATTGGATCGAAAGCACGATCAACAACCAATTAGCCGTCAAAAACGTCAACGCCATCGTATTCAACTACCGCGACATTACCGACCGGAAAGCGGTGGAAGCAAAGGTTGCCCATGAAGCGGCCCGTGCAGAGGCGTTGTTGTCCATCGCCTCCAAACTAAACACCCAACTCAAATTAGAAACCGTCCTCCAAACCCTCTGCCAGTCAGCCGCACATGCGCTCAAAACCCCCATCGCAATGGTGTATCTCTATGATGCAATCCAGCAAGTTTTTAATTTTGCCAGCGGCTTTGGTTTGCCCGCCGATTACAAATCCAATGTGCGCCCGGTTCCCCTGGCGATCTATGAAAGCTTCAAGTTTGATGGGAAACTCACCTACGTCGAAGATATTCAACTTGTCCCTGCCGCCTATGACCTCATCTCAGAATCCGTTGTGAATATTCGCTCGGTGGTAGGCGTCAACTTAATGCGCGGCAACCAGTTGATTGGCAGTATTACCGCTTGCAGTCTTGGCGAAGAACGGCACTTCACCGCCGACGAAATTTCCCTTTTACAGGGATTGGCCGATCAGGCCGCGCAAGCCATCTCCAATGCCCGGTTGTATGAAGAAGCCCAAAGTCGTTTGTTAAACATGCAAGCCCTGCACCGCATCGACACCATCATCAATAACACCCTGGACCTCAACCTCACCCTCAAATTTATCCTGGAGCAAATGACCAACCATCTGCACATTGATGCCGCCTCGATCCTGATCGCCAGCCCCTATACCAACCTTCTGGAATTTGGGGCCGGGCATGGGTTCTACACCGAAAACATCCGGCAAACGCGTCTGCTCTTTGGCAAAGGTCTCCCCGGAAAAATCGCCCTGGAACGTCACCCCATTCACTTCATTCGAGAGGTCGAACAACACCTCGAACCCCAAAGGTTCAATCTCCTGGCCCCCGAAAAATTTCAAGGCTACTACGGCATCCCCTTGCTCGCGAAAGGCAAAATCCTGGGGGTTTTGGAAATTTTCCATCGCTCCCCTCTTGAGCCAGATTCCGAATGGATCGATTTTGTCGAAACCATGGCCGGGCAAACGGCCATCGCCATCGAAAACACCACCCTGTTGAATAACCTCCAACGCTCCCACACCGAACTGGCCCTAGCCTACGACGTCACCCTCGAAGGCTGGTCCCGCGCGATGGACCTCCGCGACCGCGAGACAGAAGGCCACACCCAACGCGTCGCCGATATGACTGTCAAACTCGCCCAACAACTGGGCCTCAACGACACAGAAATCATCAACGCCCGCCGCGGCGCCCTCCTACACGATATGGGCAAACTAGGCATCCCCGATGAAATCCTCCACAAACCAAGCAAACTGACCGCCGAAGAGTGGGAAATCATGCAAAAACACCCCACCTATGCCTACGAAATGCTCTCCCCCATCGCCTACCTGCGCCCCGCACTGGAAATCCCCTACTGCCACCACGAAAAATGGGATGGCACAGGCTACCCGCGCGGGTTAAAAGGCAACGATATTCCGCTCGCCGCCCGCATCTTCTCCGTTGCCGATGTCTGGGATGCCCTCCGATCCGACCGCCCCTACCGCAAGGCATGGACCAGCGAAAAAGTTCGCAACTATATCCAAGACCATAGTGGCGACTACTTTGACCCGAAAGTCGTTGAGGCCTTTCTCCAAATAATCCAACCCCCATTCTCAGAAAACCCGCCAGAAGAAACCCCACCAACCAACGAAGCCAACATCACCCAGACTCTTCGTAATCTCTAAACTAGCTTCCAAATAAGCAAGGATATAATCGCTCCCAAAATTCACCCCCATCTTGCTTTTAAGGACCTGAGATGTCTCCCCTCACCCAATACCTGTCCGAACACCATTACCCCCTCCAACTCGTTGACGGTCAACTCACCGGCCCCGGTGCTGAATTTTTACAGGCACAAGCCCATGCGTCCCGTTTCATGCTCCTCGGAGAGGAACATGGCGTGGGCAGTAACCTCGAATTTGCGCTGGCTCTGTTCAATGCCATCCAGCCCCTTGGATACACGCACTATGTCACCGAAATCGGCCCGATCAGCGCCACGCAATTCAACCGAATGGCGCGGGAAGCCGAGACCCTGGCGGCGTTTCAGGCGTTTTACACACAATATCCGTTTTCCGTCCCTTTTGCCTGGCTCGAGGAAGAAGTGCACTTGCATCAGGCCGTGTGTGCATCCGCCCCGCATGACGCCCAGCCCATCATCGGGATTGACCAGGAATTTATCTTCAGCCCGCAATGGCATTTAGACACCTTACGGGCCGCGTGTACAGATCAAGCATGGCAAAACACGCTGGGTAGCTGGGTGGACCTCGAACGGCAAGCGAACCACGCCCTCGCCAACGGCACCCCGCCCGACCAGTTAACCTCCTTCATGAATCGTCCCCTACCCGAGGGGTGGACCACGCTCCGAGATTTTTTCACCGCCCAAAACAATTCGGACGCCCTCGCCATCATGGACGCCCTCCAGGCCAGCCACCAGATTTACATGCACTACGCCCACAAAGAATACTACGACAACAACCATGTCCGTGGGCTATTGATGCGAAAATATTTCTACACTGCCTATCAAAACGCCCTCGCCACCCAGCCTGACGCCCGTTTTCTGATCAAATTAGGGGCCAATCACGTCTCACGCGGGCACACGAGCATGGGCATTCTCGACATCGGCACCTTCATCGCCGAACTCGCCGCAATGCAAAATGCCCACTCGTTTCATTTGCTGGTGCTCCCCACAAGTGGCGCGCTCAACGCCTGGTTGCCCTTCCTGCCCCCGGAATTTAAAGCGCACCCGGTCGAGGGCGATTACGGCCCGGAATTTGCCCCCCTTTTGGAGGCCACTCCCGTCAAAACCGGGTGGAACCTGTACGATTTGCGCTTGCTCCGGCACCGGCAGAATTTCTGGTCAAAAGATCGTCCTGCCTTCAAAGACCTGTTTCTGCGCTACGATGCCGTTTTGCTGATGGACAACGTGCGCCCAGCGACATTGTTAAACCCGTGAGGGGCCGGTTCCTAAAAACGACTAAAAACTGAATACTTTTTGAACTGGAATCCAAGCAACGAGTAGGGCTATAATTTGGACAATCACTCGTTTAACTCGGAAGGAGCGAAGGATGTCCACTCAACATGGTTATTTTCTGATTGCCGATATTACCGGCTACACAGCGTATTTGAGCCAGTCGGAACTGGACCACGCGCAACAAACCCTGACGGCGTTGCTCAATCTTCTCATTCAGCATACCCAACCCCCACTGATTATCTCCCGCCTCGCCGGGGATGCGGTGATCAGTTATGGCCTGCGCGATAACTTCTTTCAGGGGCAGACATTCGTCGAGATGATCGAGGATACCTATATTGCTTTTCGCCGGGCGATAGATTTGATGGTTCTGAACACCACTTGCACCTGTAATGCCTGCAAAAACATCAAATCGCTCGATCTAAAATTTTTCGTTCATTACGGTGCGTTTGGAATTCAAAAACTAGATCGTCACGACGAGATGGTAGGGGCAGATGTGATCGTCATTCACCGTCTGCTCAAAAATCATGTCACCGAGACAACCGGGTGCCGGGCGTATGCACTTTACACGGATGCCGCCATTCGTCAGATGGGGTTGGAGGAGATTTGTGCGCTGATGACGAAGCATGAGGAGACATATGAACACTTGGGGAGTGTGGATGTCTGGATTCAAGATATGCACCCGGTTTGGCTGAAGAAACGGGACACCGCGCGGGTCACAATTCCACCCACACAGGTAATCCTGGAAGCCTCGACGCACATTGCCGCTCCGCCGGAAGTTGTCTGGGATTACTTGCTTCAGCCAGAACACCGGATCGTCCTGATTGGGTCAGACAGGATGGAGGTTACAGACCGAAAAAATGGGCGTGTTGAGGTCGGGAGTGTGTTTCAATGTTTTCATGGCGACCATCCAGCCCCTCAGACCATTCTGGAGTGGCACCCCTTTGAACAGATCATTACGGAAGATTTGATTTCCCAATTGCCTATCAAAAATTGTTTTGTCTTTTCAGCGTACCGGCTGGAAAAAACCTCGGAGGGAACCCGGTTAACCCAGGGAATAGCACAGTCCCGGGGCCCCTGGTTGGGACAGGTCATAATTAAATTGGTGATGAACATGATGAGAAAACAATTTGACCACGATCTTGAAAAGTTCAAAAACCATATCGAAAACCACCTATCAAGGCACGGGACCTACCCCGAAACCTCCCGCATTTCTGAGGACGCGGTCGGGGCGGCAATTGCCGAAAGTTTGACCGAAGCTTAAATGAGTCTGCAGAAGAGCCATGATGAGCCAACCGTATTTTCTCAAACTAACCGCCCACATTGCCAAAATCAGTTCGGGCGCAAACGACAGCGATGAGCTACGCTTGCAAAAGACCTTGCTCGTCAGCATTGCTTTCATGATTGCAGTTGCGGCGGTCGTTTGGGGCTTAATCTATTGGGCATTTGGGGAATTTCTGGCAGGTTCTATTCCCCTGTCATACGCGCTGATCTCTACGATCAATATCCTGGTTTTTCTGGCGACGGGACGCTATCATTTTTTCCGCTTTAGCCAATTGTTCCTGATCCTGATCCTGCCCTTTTTGTTGATGATTGTCCTGGGTGGGTTTGTGAATTCCAGCGCAGTGGTCTTATGGTCTATTTTGTCCCCGCTCGGCGCGCTGGTTTTCGTGGACAACCGACAAGCATGGTGGTGGTTTTTCTCTTACCTGGGGTTAGACATTCTCAGTGGAGTCTTACAGCCCTTTATCCAAGTAAATAATAACCTCAATCCCCAAGTGATTTTGTTCTTTTTCGTGATGAACATCGGAGCCATCTCGTTCATTGGCTTCTTTATCCTCTCCTATTTTGTCCGCCAAAAGAATTTGTTTTTTGAACTGCTCAAAGTGGAACAGGAGAAATCCGAACGCCTGCTGTTGAACGTTCTACCGAAGGAAATCGCCCCCATTCTAAAAGATAACACCCGCACCATCGCCAATCTGCACGAGCAGGTCACGATTCTCTTTGCGGATGTGGTCGGATTTACGCCCCTATCCGTGGAACTGACCCCCACAGAAATGGTAGAACTCCTCAACGAGGTTTTCACCTATTTTGACGCACTAACTGAAAAATATTCCGCTGAGAAAATCCGTACAATTGGGGACAATTATATGGTTATCGCAGGTGCCCCCCGCCCCTGCCCGGATCACGCCCACCAGCTTGCCCGTATGGCGTTGGACATGATCGCCTACATTGACAGCGTTCAAAACCCAGCAGGCAATCGGCTCAAGTTTCGGATCGGGATCAACTCTGGCCCTGTCGTGGCCGGGGTGATCGGGAAGGCAAAATTCCAGTATGACGTGTGGGGGGACGCGGTCAACATCGCCAGCCGGATGGAATCACACGGCGAACCGGGTAAAATTCAAATCGGGCGAACAACGTATGAATTAATCAAAGAGGATTTTTACTGTCGCCACAGAGGCATTTTGGACATCAAGGGCAAGGGGCAGATGGAAACCTGGTTTCTGGAAGGAGTGAGGTAAACGATGGGCACAGCCGCCAAAGTGGGCGTGTTGCCCCTGGGAATGTTCTCCGAAGCAACCACGGAAACAACAAATTCACCCACCAGACTATTTTGCAAAGGCAACAATTTGAGTAGTACATGACGGATTGTGAGTCTATGATCCCAAACCCCCAAATGGCCGTCCCAATTCATTTGACCCCTCTAGTCAAGGAACGCATATCATCAGAAAATAGCGTCGAGTCTAACTTCTGTGTAATTTGTTAGGCAATTTGCTAAATTGCCTCAGCGAATTAACAATCGACAACAAAACCCATGGCAAAAACCGAAAACGGATACTTCCTGATCGCCGATATTACCGGCTACACCTACTTTTTGAGTGCGTCCGAGTTGGAACACGCACATGAGATTTTGCAAACCCTCATGGAACTACTCATCCAACATACACGCCCCCCGCTTATCATCTCCCGCCTAGCTGGGGACGCCGTCATCAGCTACGGCTTGCGGGACAATTTCCTCTCCGGGCAGACGTTCATCGAAATGATCGAAGATACCTATGTTGCTTTCCGCCGAGCGATTAACCTGATGGTGCTGAACACTTCCTGTAAATGTAACGCCTGTGCGAACATCCACACCCTCGATCTGAAATTCTTCGTCCACTATGGCACCTTCACCCGTCAACGCCTGGACGCCCACGACGAACTGCTCGGCGCGGACGTGATCGTCATCCACCGCCTGCTCAAAAACCACGTGACCGAAAATACCGGTTGCCGCGCCTACGCCCTCTACACCGATGCCGCTATCCGTCAGCTTGCCATCGAAGACGTATGCGCCTCCATGACCGAACACTTTGAGAAATACGAGCACCTTGGCCCGGTCAAAACCTGGATTCAGGATATGCAACCCATCTGGCTCGCCAAACAAGGGCATCTGAAAATCACCCTGCCGCCGGATCAGATCACCGTTCAAGAAAATCGCGTTTTCCCAATCCCCCTCGAAATCCTTTGGGATATGCTCACCCTCCCGCGTTACCGCGCCCCTGTCATGGGGGCAGTCAACCAGAAGATTCTGAACCGTCAGGACGGGCGAATTGCCCCCGGCAGTCAATTCCACTGCTTTCACGGCGATGGGCGCGAGACCTTCCAAACTATCCTCGAATGGCACCCCTTCGAGCAAATGACCACGGAAGACACCACCCCAGTCCCACACACGACCGTCCTCGTAAACCTTCGTCTCGATCCAGAAGCCCGCGGTACCCGTTTGACAGTCACGATTAGTAAGGCCAAGGGTGCCTTTCTCCTCCGAAAAACCTGCGATCTGGTCGCCCGCACTATCCTCCCCAAAACCTTCCGCGAAGGGCTGGAAAAATTGGACGGTTTGATTAAAGAAGACCTTAAAATAGGAAAATACGTCCTGCCCGAACCTATCCCAGTTCCCGCCGAACAAATCGGTACAGCCGTTCAGGCAAGCCTTAACATAATCGGCTAAACACCCAATCCCCCTATTACTCAACTACGCAAGCTCATGGCAACCAACGACTACCACTTTACCACCCACTGGCACCTCCCCAACACCACCGTCCAAGAAATCTCCGCAATCCTCGGCAACGGCCCCGACCTCGCGCGCTGGTGGCCTTCCGTCTACCTTGCGGTCAAAGAACTGGAACCCGGTGACCCCCAAACGGGCATCGGGAAAGTTATTGATCTGTACACCAAAGGCTGGCTTCCCTACACCTTGCGCTGGCAGTTCCGGGTCACCGACGCCCACCCGCACGGCTTCGCCCTCGAAGCCTGGGGCGACTTCGTCGGGCGTGGCATCTGGACGTTTGAGCAAGCGGGCGACGATGTCAATGTCACCTACGACTGGAAAGTCAGCGCGGGCAAACCACTCCTCCGCAACCTCTCGTGGTTGCTCAAACCCGTCTTTTCCGCCAACCATCATTGGGCGATGCGCATGGGTTACGAAAGCCTGCTCATTGAACTCGCCCGTCGGCACGCCACAACGCCCGCCGAACTGGCCCTGATCCCCCCACCCAAACCCGCCACTACTACCTCCCCCGCCCCGATGATTTTTATCCTCGCGGCAGGAGTCACCCTTCTATGGTTTATCACAAAGAAACGCTAACGCCTCCCAGAATAGCCGCGAAATAAAACGGCTCTTCCCTTTTTTCGGGGATTCTC
>JABWBV010000312.1 GCA_013359445.1 Anaerolineales bacterium
GCCCGCTGATGATCGTGTGCGCCACCCGCCCGGATCGCGAGACCCCCGCCTGGGCCGCAAAAGAGTTGGCCGCACGGACCTACCCCCATCGTTTTCACGAAATCCCCCTTCGCCCCCTCACCGCCGCCGACACCAATGCCCTGGTAAACCAACTCCTTACGATTTCCGACCTGCCTGAGAAACTGCGGACGCGTATCTTAGAAAAAACCGACGGCAACCCATTTTTTATCGAAGAAGTGGTCCGAACACTCATCGAAAATGGCATGGTCGTGCGCGAAACGAACGAATCGGGCACACAATGGCGTGCGGTCAAACATGTCGAAGATATTGAAATCCCCGGGAACTTGCAAGCTTTGCTCGTTGCGCGCATTGACCGGCTTGAAGAAGGGGCGCGGCGCACGCTTCAACTGGCCTCCGTGATCGGGCGGTCGTTTTACTTTCGGGTGCTGGATGCGATCAACCGCACAGTTTCGGCGATGGAAAATGAACTGGATTACCAACTTCTCACCCTTCAGCAGGCGGAACTAATCCGCGAGGCGGCTCGTACTCCCGAATTGGAGTACATGTTCAAGCATGTGTTGACCCAAGAGGCCGCCTATAGCACCATCTTGTTGCGTCAGCGGCGGAAGTTCCACCAGCAGGCAGGCGAGGCGATTGAGCGGTTGTTTCCCGAACGTTTGGATGAGTTTGCCTCCCTGCTCGCCCACCACTTTGGCGAGGCCCACGACCCCCGCGCGGCCCGGTATGAAATGTTGGCGGGGGACGCGGCCTATCGCGTGTACGCAATCCCGGAGGCGATTAGTCACTATGAAAAAGTCTTGCGCTTTTTTAAGCAAGCTTCTGGAGTCCTGGATAAAAACCTGGGGCATGTCTTTATTCGCTTGGGACGTTGTCTGGAACTCCAATCGCGCTATGCCGAAGCCCTGGATTTGTATGCGGAGATGACAGCGTTGGCCCGGGAACGAGGGGATGAAGCGCTGGAATTGGAAGCACTCATTGTCCAAGGCAAGGTTTACGCTGTGCCCAATCATTATCAAAATCCAGAGAAAGCGCAAAATTTTTCGGACCGGGCTTTGTTCCTGGCGCAAAAATTGGGCGATCTTCGGGCAGAGGCGCGGATTGAGTGGAATTTTCAGCTTTTGAAGATGTATACCGGGAAGATGGATGCAGGGATTCCCCATGGCGAGCGGGCTATCGTTCTGGCGCAGAAGTTGGGCATGCGAGATATAGAAGCCCATGCCCTCCAAGATTTAGGATTGGCGTATATGGCGGTTGGCGAATTAGCCAAAACCCAAAATGTCTTGGAACGAGCGCGTCCCATTTGGCAGGCATTGGGTAACCTGCCCATGGTGGTAGAGAATTTTGCCAATGCCTCCTATGAGAGAATTATGGCAGGAGATTTTGAGGAAGCACTTCGGCTTTCCCAAAGGTCATTTGATCTGGCGAAAGAAATTCAGAATCAGTGGGGGCAGGTGAATAGCCGGGTGTTTACTTCACAGGCGTTTTTGGCCTTGGGGAAGATCGATCAGGTAAACGAGATTCAAAACTATTTTATTCCCCTGGCGCGCGGGTTTGGGCATCCTGGCTCAGCCCTGGTTCTGGTCCAAAAAGCCTGGACCTACGCGAATCTGGGAAATTTTGCCCTGGCAAAAGAAGCCGCCGACGAAGCGATTCAAGACTCAAAAACGTTTGCCCCGTTTCATGCCTATGCTTTGGCCGTGCGAGCCTGGTACGAGATTCAAGATGGTAACCTGCCCACGGCGGAGCAACTTTTGGCCCAAAGTGTGGAAATCATAGGATATAACAAAACATTGATTGAAATTGATATCCTGTTAACCTACATTCAAACCGAAATGCAATTGGCACAAGGGCAAATTGCAGATGCTTTGGAGAAGGTCAGTGCATTGGTTACCTATTTGAAGCAGGCCCGCATCTTGTATTTTTTGCCGGAAACATTGGCCTTAAAAGCAAGGCTAGAATTGCGCTTGGATCAAGCCGCCGTTGCTGATCAATCCCTAACCCAAGCCTACCAGATTGCCTGTACGATCAACTTCCGAACCCAGGCGTGGAAACTCGCCGCCACCCTGGCCCAACGCGCCGAACAAACGGGGCAACTAGCCCAGGCCGAGGGGTTTAGGCAGGAAGCGAAAATAATGGTTGCCTTTATTTGTGAAAATATTCAAGACCAGGATGTCTTGGCAAGATTTAAGGTTTTTGTAGAAAAAAATGGTGTGTCATTGCCCCAGCACCAAAATTGAACAGAAAATGAGCATCAATTGAACTAGAAGTGCGTTAAGAAATCAAGTATTTTATAGATACAAGGACATGCACAAACCCACTTATGGGAAAGTCCTATCCCCAAAAAAGGAGCAAAACAATGGATACAATCGCTGGTTATCGTGAAGGCTTGCGCTGGGCCTATGAACTTCTTGAAATGGTCATCGCGGACGTGACCCCTGAAATGGCTCACGCCACCCCGCCGGGGCTCGCCAACCCCCTGGCCGCAATCTACGCCCATGCCATTGTGGATTTGGACATCATTCCACATTTTTTGTTACAAGGAAAACCCGGTCTGCTCCAAACCACATGGGCTGGCCAAACAGGGATAAGCGATCCCCAATGGCAAATGACCCTGGAATGGGCACGTACAGTTCGCGTAGATTTGCCCACCGCACGGGTGTACGCCAAAGCCGCCTACGAAGCGGCAGATGCCTACATAAGCTCCCTCACAGATGCCGATCTGGCGCGCGAAGTGGACTTAACCGGGGTAGGGTTGGGGGTTCGCCCGTTGAGTTGGTGTCTGACAGCCCTGGTGATCAGTCACATCAACAACATGATCGGCGAAATTTCTGTGCTCAAAGGGATTCAAGGGGCAAAAGGTTACCCCTTTTAGGAAAAAGAATAACGAGACTAACCAGGGCAGGATGTTCATCCTGCCCTTCCCATTAATTATGACACCAACCCTCCTTATTCTCCTGGCTCACCCTGACGACGAAACGGGCTGTTCGGGCACAATGATGACCGCGCTGGCCCAAGGCTGGCGCGTGATATTAGCCTGCGCCACGCGCGGGGAAGAAGGCGAAATCGCCGACCCCAAACTAGCGACACGGGAAAATCTCTGGCAGGTCCGTGAAGCGGAATTACGATGTGCTTGCCAGATTTTAGGTATAGACGAAGTTGTTTTCCTGGATTATTGCGATTCAGGGATGGATGGCTCCCCCTCCAATGACAACCCGAAAAGTTTTATGCAAGCCCAGCCGACGATTGTTCACCAGCAATTGGTTCAACTCATTCGCCGAACTCGTCCAGAGGCAGTCATAACTTTCGAACCTTATGGTATTTACGGACATCCCGACCATATTGCCATGAGCCGTTTTGCGACCACAGCCTTTCACCTGGCTGGTGATTCGAGTTTTTATCCCGAAGGTGGGTCCCCTTGGCAGGCGCGCAAGCTATTTTATTTTGTGATCCCAACGCCCTGGTTTGCTAAAGTTCGCGATCAGATGAAGGCATTGGGATTGGATACGAGTGGTTTTGATTCCCTTGCCCAATTTCTGCGCCCCTCGCTGGATACTCAAATTACGCATATTATAGACGTTTCAACATTTGTTCCCCAAAAAATGGCATCCCTCAGCTGTCACCAAACTCAAATCGGCCCAGATTCGGGATTTTATCATCTGATGAAACCTGAATTTTTGTCTTTGCATGGACAAGAACACTATATTCAAGTCTACCCAAATGAGTTCGAGCCAATATTTTATACCCATCCGTAACACTCATTGACTGAGCCACTAAAGCCGCGTACGCCGAAAGCGTGTGAAGCCTGTCAAAAGGGGATCCGTGTGCAAATCTATTGCCCGCGGATCGACATCTATACCACTTGAAGACTTTATGAGATTTGACTCTCGTAAACGCTCAAAACTTGCCGCGCATAATCGCACACGCTCAGTCGCAACGCCAACGGGCTTAACACTTCCACCCCCCGACCAAAATCTAACAGCCGGTCGCGAGCCTCCTCCAACGATGAAAACGCGAGGTCTAATGTGATCCTCCCTTCGGCATCTGGGCGGGCGCTCTCGATCTGGGCGCGAATCGAATTTCCAAAATAATAGGGCAGGGCAAAGATGAAATTTCGAGTCACACGCACCCGGACAGAGTAGTTCGCCTGTTGTTGATCTCTCTCTTCACAATATCTCTGCCAGAACGTACTCAAATCGAATTCGCTATCCCGCGCGAAAGTTTCTTCGACCTGCCGCACCGTTCGCAACTCAGAAACCCGATGAACCTGAAACCGCCCAGCCTGGACACAGACGACATACCAAATCCCGGCCTTGGCAACCAACCCGTAAGGTTCGACGAGTTGTTCCAATTCAAGGGTGGGAATGGGGCGGTAGGTTAGCCGCAGTTTTTGATCGTGCCACACCGCGTGTTGAATGGTTTGCAGGTAGGGGACGCTTTCTGCCCCGGATTTCCAGCCAGTTGAGTCGAGGTAGAACCGCTGTCGCACGAGGGTTTCATCGGCGCGGCGAGCGGTAGGTAGCGCGGCAGAGAGTTTGAGGAGTGCGGTTTTGAGTTCCTGCGTGACGCCCAGATCGGCCAGTGGGGTAGGGACATTGAGCATGAACAGCGCGCGTACTTCGCCCTCGGTCAGTCCGGTCAGGCTGGTGCGGTAGTTGTCCACCAGCGAAAAGCCCCCGTCCGGGCCTGCCTCTCCGTAAACCGGCACCCCTGAGGTACTGAGTGCGGTGATATCGCGGTAAATGGTGCGTTCGGAGACTTCCAATTCGTCCGCCAGGGCGCGGGCGGTCATCCGCCCCCGGGTTTGTAAGAGCATGAGGAGGGAAAGTAATCGGTCAGCGCGCATGATGTTGATTCTACCGCTTAACCCTGACAAAAGATGTCAGGGAGGGTGTTTTATCATATGGGTATTGAACATAAAACTCCAGGGAAAATTCAAACTCAGCGAATTGCGTATCCTGTATTGCGTAAAAAGAACAGCATCAGAAGGTGAAAGATTCTGCTCGTAGTAGGCACTTCAGTGCCAGGAGCTGAAGCCCCCACTCCGAATGAAAAGTTTCATCTGCTTTGCCTACGAAATACGCCATACACAATACGCAAAAATCCCTGGCACAAACAAGGAGCACCTCCATGTCCTCACAAGAAGTCCGAATTGTCAAATTAAACGAAATGCGTGTAGCCAGTGTGTTGGGCTACGGCACACAACCCGAAGATCAAGCCTGGAAAAAGCTCACTGCCTGGGCAAAACCGAAAGGGTTGATGGATGACCTGTCCGTTCATCGGATCTTCGGTTTCAACAATCCCTCCCCTTCGCCCGCTAGTCCGAATTACGGATACGAATTCATGATCGTCATCGGCCCGGATATGGAGGCGGACGGGGAGGTGGAGATCAAAACCTTCCCCGGTGGGCTGTACGCTGTCGCTCGTTGCGAAGTAACCAGCGATCCGGGCGAACAGATTCCCGCCGCGTGGCAGGCGCTCGTCCTCTGGCGCGAACAAAGCCAGTACAAAAGCGCCTCCCACCAGTGGCTCGAAGAGCACATCGAAACGATAAATATGCCCGAAGGCCAGTTCACCCTCGATTTGTACCTGCCGATTGCCGAGTAGCCTGCGCTATTATTGCGTAATCCGTATTGAATTTACGCAATACGGATTACGCAATACGAAATTCTGAAACCGCATTAAAAAACTCGAAACGTTAATGCACAACGAATCCCCCGAATCTTTTGTATCCATCGTCCAACCCCCTTTGCATTGACACATGCCCCCCGGATGTTAAAATCCGCCCCACTATGTTGAATGAAAACATCCGCCGCGCTCGTCGTCCCCAACCCACCTCCCCCCAAGAAGGTTGGGAACTTTTGCGTTGATGATGCACTGACCCCCAACGGACCTGAACCGCCCTCCTTCTTGGAGGGCGGTTTTTTTTACCCAAATCCGGCCAACAAACCAACAAACCAGCAAACCAACAAACCAATCAACCAACAACCAATCCCCAATCCCCCCCAATCAAGGACTCCCCATGCCCCCCAACCCCTCCCACCCCATCCAAAAAGTCGTCCTCGCCTACTCCGGCGGGCTCGACACCTCCGTCATCGTGCCCTGGCTCAAAGAAAACTACGGCTGTGAAGTCGTCTGCTTTTGCGCCGATGTCGGGCAAGGCGAAGACCTGTCCGGTCTGGAAGCGAAAGCCCTCGCCAGCGGGGCGAGCCAGTTGATCGTGCGCGACCTCCGCGAAGAATTCGCCGCCGACTACCTCATCCCCATGCTCCGCGCGGGCGCCGTTTACGAACGCAAGTACCTCCTCGGCACCTCCGTCGCCCGCCCACTGATCGCCAAACACCTCGTGGACGTAGCGCACGAAGTCGGCGGGGACGCCATCGCCCACGGCGCGACCGGCAAAGGCAACGATCAAGTCCGCTTTGAACTCACCGTCATGGCGCTCGATCCTCGCCTGAAGATCATCGCCCCCTGGCGGGAATGGGACATCCGCTCCCGCGAAGACGCCATCGCCTACGCCGACGCCCACAACGTCCCCGTCACCGCCACCCTCAAATCCATCTACAGCCGGGACGCCAATCTCTGGCATCTCTCTCACGAGGGCGGCCTGCTCGAAGACCCCTGGAACGAACCCGAAGAACCCATGTTCCAGATCAGTGCCTCCCCCGAAAACGCCCCGGACGAACCTGCCTATCTCGAAATTGAGTTTGATTCTGGCACGCCCATCGCTGTCAACGGCGAAAAAATGTCCCCCGCCGCGCTGATCGCCTACCTGAACGCGGTCGGTGGCACGCACGGGATCGGGCGCGTGGACCTCGTGGAAAACCGCCTCGTGGGCATGAAATCGCACGGGGTGTACGAAACCCCCGGTGGCACCATCCTCCTCGCCGCCCACCGCGAACTCGAATCCCTCGTCCTCGACCGGGAAACCATCCACTTCAAAGACGTGGTCGCCCTCAAATACGCCGAAATCACGTACAACGGCCTGTGGTTCACCCCCCTGCGCGAGGCCCTCGACGCCTTCGTGGACAGCACCCAGGGTCCGGTCACGGGCACGGTACGCCTCAAACTGTACAAAGGCAACATCATCACCGCCGGACGCAAGAGCAAGTTCAGCCTCTACCGCGAAGATTTCGCCACGTTCGGGCAGGAAAACGTCTACGATCAAAGCGACGCCGAAGGGTTCATTCACCTGTACGGCCTCTCCCTCAAAGTCCGCGCCCTCAACAACCTGCCCATTTACGGCCTCAACATGCCCAAACCGGATTACAGCCGGTTCAAACGAGATTAAAGGTTGCCCCCAACCCTTCGAAAAATTTCCGCGCCTCCTTTTTTCCGCGACAAAGTTATCTGTCGCGGAAATAAAGAAGTCGCGGAAAAAGGATAGTGAAATGCCCCTCTGGAGCGGACGCTTTACCGGAAATATGAATCCTACCGCGTGGGACCTCAACACCTCCCTACCCTTTGACCAACGCCTCGCCGCGCAAGACGTGCGGGGAAGCGTGGCCTGGGCGGGCGCGCTCCTCGGCGCGGGCGTGCTGACCCCGGACGAACACGCGCAACTCACTGATGGCCTCCAAACCATCGCCACCGAATTCGCAGAAAACACCTTCACGTTTCACGAATCAGACGAAGACATCCACACCGCCGTCGAACGCCGCCTCGGAGAATTGATCGGCCCCCTCGCGGGGAAACTGCACACCGGGCGGAGTCGCAACGATCAGGTGGCGACGGATTTCCGGCTGTGGATGCTGGAGGCCATTCCCCAGGTGGACGCGGCGTTACGCGCCTTGCAAACCACCCTTGTCCAGCGGGCGGAGGCAGATTTGGGCGTGATCATGCCGGGGTACACCCACCTGCAACGGGCGCAACCGATCCTGCTGTCGCACTGGTGGCTGTCGTTTTTCTGGCCCCTGCAACGGGATCGGGAACGGCTGGGGCAACTGGCCGCGCGGACGGCGGTCCTCCCTCTCGGGTGCGGTGCCCTCGCGGGGACGGCGTTCCCGGTGGACCGCGCGGGGTTGGCGGACGCGTTGGGGTTCAGCATCCCCGCGCAAGGGCTGAGATTTATCCCTGCCCCAAACAGTC
>JABWBV010000313.1 GCA_013359445.1 Anaerolineales bacterium
AAAGAAAAAAATAAACGTAAATTTTGCGAACCAGGGATTGCCGGGCTTGTAAGCCGATCACGCCAGGTTGGTTTGTGTCAGCCTGAATGCGCATCCAGGGGATCAGCCAGACCGGGAACCCGGCCAGGAGGATCGCGGTAAAGATGGCCAGTTGTTCGCGGAGTTCTGTGCCAAACGTGCCCTGATCCAGCAAGCGTAGCAAAACATTTAGGTCGCCCACAATCCCTGTGAGGAGGGCACACAAACCAACAAAGGCGATCAGATAAAGGTAAAGCCGCCGGATCCCCATTTGGCGAGGAACTTCTTTGATTTTGCCCGCATCGTCTCGCAAGACGAAGGCGTGATAGGCCCAGACTGCCCCCAATCCGAGGATGATGGGAAGCGGCTCGCTCAGATTGCCCTCAGGCGGAAGGCTCAAGATCCGGCGAAACACGCCCGCAAGGATGCCTGCGCTGTTGGCAACGACACCAACCGTGCTGTAGAAAACCGTGCCGTAGAGGTAAAACTTCCGCAAGGCCGATTCCCCTTCCTCGGCCCCTCCTTGCTCGAACAGTTGCCTGGCCCAACGCCAAAAGACAAACCAGAGGGACGCGCCTACCAGGAGCCGGATCAATTCATTTGCGAGAACGACATTTAAACGGGTTGAGAATCCCATGAGGAGCATGAGCAGGCGAATGAGATGAATGACAGCCAGTCCTGTTGCAAACAACCCCGCCAGGCTAAACCCCAAAACATACATCCGGCGGAGGGTACTGTTTCGCTCGCGATCGGGGATGGTTTTTTGTTCACTTGCCAGAATCCGTTGGTGATAGAACCAGAGGACCCCCAAAATGACAAGGGCGATCAAATGATAGAGAATGCCATCGGTAGCAGACAGCCCGAAAGGAAGCCGGTTCAGGCTTTTGTTCAGGCGTAGGATACTCCCTAGTAAATCGTAGAAATTCGTGATCCAGGGGGCAAGAAATCCAGCCAGGGTGGCATATAGATAAAACCGGCGCAAAGCGGCTTCCTGTTCTTCAAGTTCCCGGTTGGCAAGCCGTTGGCCCCAAAGCCAATGTGCAAGAAAAACTGGCAAACCTACCAATACCACAGCAATTTGGAATGCCAGTGCTGTGATGTCTGGGTCGAGGCGGGTGATCAGAAAATTCCGCAAGAGGGCGATTAATGCCCAAACCATGCTTTGTAAACTGATTGTACTCACGAGATAGATATAAATTCGACGTACCGTAGCCATTGCAAACTCCTTTCAAACGAGGGTTTCAAAAACTTTCAAGGAAAGTTTCGTGGTTGTCATTTTCTCAATTATCACAGCCGTAATGATCTAAATCAGTCCAACACCAGGAAAAATAAGCATCTCCGTCTACGATTTTCCATTGACCATTTTCAAGTCTTAAATCCATTTCAAAGGTGGAAAGAGACTGCCCACTATCAAATAGATCCGGGCCATAAAAACGTGTTTCCAAGATTTGGACCGTTGCATAAGTCTCTCTGATTTTTGTCTCTTCAATAGAAACAGAAACATCCTGCTCAAGGCGAAAACGCCATCTATTCTGCTGAACCTCCCGCTCAAATTCCCACGCGGATGTTGGATAACCCGGTACCTCAGCAGACAGATAGGTATAGGCTCGCTCAAAATTCTCTTGTTGAAGAGCCAAGAGATAATTATGGACGATATTTTCTGGCGAATTTTCCGCCAGGTAGGTTTCCTCTGGTCGAGACAACGTAACGATAAAAGCGGCAACCACGATCAAGATAATTGTGGCGACAATTCCGATCAAAAATTTATCTGCTGTTTTCATTGAAAACTCCTTATGCTTTGAACTGAACACACTTTACGCCAATTGATCTGCCAAAAACAGAGGTAAAACTGCCAAAAACCGCCAGTTTTAAAATACCTCCACCTCCCCCATCTCTTCTAACGTTTGCAACGCCATTTGCCTCACTTCCTGCGCCCCATCGCGGAAAGCCGCGACCAGGCGCGTGACCCCTTCCTGACGTTGGCCCGCTTCCAACAACCTCAACCCCGCCTCGTAATTTTTCTGCGGATCAAGGGCTGGGTTGGGCAGAACGGCCTGTTCCGCGTCCCTTTTCCGCGCTTGCAAAAATGCCTGATGCACTGGTGCCTGAAGGGCGTTGAAAGCGGCATCCCGCACATACTCATTCACATCCCGGTGGCTGGCCCATTGCAAAGCCTCAATCACCTCCTCGCTACTAGATTCTAATTCTCCTAACTGACTTGCGGCTTGCTGGCGCTCAAAGGTGCTTTTTGTGTGCAGGAGTTGGTTCAACCACGGGTTTGTGCTGTTTTCTGGTGGGTTTCTTTTTGCCAATGCGTTCAATTCCCGGAACGTTTCGAGTTCTGCGGATAACCCCCACCACCGCATCAGCCAGCAATCGCCCTCGTTTACCTGTTTCATCCCCCAACGGTTGCCGAAGAACCACACACAAACTAAAAGCAAGAAGAAGAAAAAAAAGCCTTCCGAACCATCGAGCAAGAAAGTCAAAAACCCGAACGCTAAAAGCGTCCGAATTCCTGCCAGCAAAAACCCTTGCCGCCCGTGCCATTTGACAAAAGGATGCGAATCCTTTGCCCAATTCAATAAAACCAAATGCCAAAGGGCTGACATCAGGCCGCTTAGCCAGACCCCAGTCGGCGCGGTCAACAACGGCGACCACCAAAGCCACCGGTACACCCCCCTCGCCTTTTCTTGAACAACCAACCAATCTTTTTCATTCATAGAAATACCTCATCAATCGGCAAACCAACCAACCAACAAACAAACAAACCACCTCCCCCCTCACGCCCACTCCTCCAACCGTTCCCGCAATTCCTGCGTGCGCGGGATCAGCCACCGCTCGGCAAACAACGCCGCCATCAGCAACAGCAAACCCACGCCCCCGAAAATTACCCAACGAATCACCGTTGAGCCCCCCATAAACAGTACAACAACCTGCCCGACAACGTTGAGGCCACTCGCACCCAATCCAATCAAGAAAGGCAGTTTCCGCCGTTGTTGCGCGCCCCAGGCCATGATCGCCAACCCTTCGGCCAACAGCAGTAAAAAGAACCAAAAACCATTTTCCAACGCCAGGGACTGGATAAATGAAGTCACCAGCATGACCGTCAGGCCAAACGTTTCAATCAGGGTGGCATACCGCCCACGCCCGCGCCGTCGCTCCAACAGCCCCATCACCGTAAAATACAACCCCGCCGGGAGCGCATACCATTGCGGTTGCTGAACATCCCACTGGCGCAACAGCAAGACAAATGCCAGTTCCAACATCGCCACCGCCGCATACCCCAACCGGAAATAGCGACCCCGATATGCAATCGCCAGGTACATCGCCCCGGCAAACGCCAACCCCGCCGCGGCCTGGGTTGTGTGGGAGAAGATGAAGAACAGCGGAATCACCGCCCCCAACGTATTGAAACCGATCCCCACCCGGATCAGGGGCGTCCACAGCAACACCCGCTCGCCCCATTTCGACGGGGAGCCATCCCCCGCGCGTAGTCTTCCACCCAGCACCTCCATCCCCCGCCCCAGCAAGTAAAACCCAAACCCAACCCCCGCCATCGTCGCCGCAAACACAGGCAGAGGCTCACCCATCCACCCCACACGTAGCCCAACGCCCAAGAGTAAAAACCCAAGGGACCCCCAGACCAACGGCTCAGACAACCACACCATCGCCAGCATCCCCAATAACAGCGCGTGACTCACCGCCACAATAATCCCTGTCTCCCACCCAAACAGGCTCATCCCTTGCCAGATCACGACATCCAACGCCGCAAAAACGATGAAAGGCATCCCCCAAATCCAGTTGCCGCGTTTCCCCAGCCCACTGCCCACCCAGGCCATCCCCCAAGTCACGGGGAGAAACGCCAGCGTGAGATACCGCGTTGGCATCCCAGCAGGGTCTATCGCAAAAAACGTCAGCAATGCCAAATGCCCGGTCAACAATCCCGGATAGAGCCATTCCGCCCGCCGGAACAGCCCCGCCGATCCCAGATACACCCCCGCCGCCAGGGCAAACGCGACGGTCAAGGCCGTGAAATCCCCCCGCGCAATGAACATCATACTCAGGCTCAGGGCATAGGCCAGCGTGTAGAAAGGCATGGCCGGATGAGTCAGGGAAAAGGAGATAGGGTAATAAGGTGATAAGGAGACAAGGTGAAAAGGTGAAAAGGTGAGGCCCTTTTCTCCCCCGCGCCCCTGCTCCTTTACTCCTCCGCGCCCCTGCCCCTTTGCTCCAAACACAAACCGCCCAACCCCAATCGCAACGAGAATCAACGGCATCCAGCCAATCCCATACCACACAGGTTCGAGGCGGGTGAACGTCATTCCCAAATAATATGGCACTGCCGAAAGCCAGACCGCCGGATACAAAAATACCGCCTCTCGAAAAGCCCACGCCCCCCAGGCGTACAACGTTACCCCCGCCAGATACACCCCTATCGCCAGCCCCCGCTCCCCGCTCGCCACCGCCAACGCGACCGCGCTCAGCACAAAACCAGGGAAATAAAACGGCATAGCAAACGCCGAAATGCCCGGCTGTTCCACCAAATTCCGTGTCCCCGCCCTTTTCCAGCGCCCGTCAAAACCCTGCCCCACGACAAAATACAGAAACGCCAACCCCATCAACCCACACGCGACCCAATTCGCGGGCAGGGCGTGCAGGTTGTACCCAATAGCCATCAGCCCAATGATCGGGATCAGCACCGTCGTCAGGTAGAGCCACCCCGCTTGCCGGAACAGGTACGCCGACACGGCATAAACCAGCGCATTGATCGCCAGCACGTACATCGCCAAAAGGGGATCATCCAACGCCACCATCGCACCAATGGCAGTCAGCGCGTACCCCGCACTGTACAACGGCCAGGTATATTCCCCTCGCACCCGGCGGACGGCCAGAGCAAAGGCAATGTACAGCGGCGCGATCAATGCCAGGGCCAGTCCGCGCCACGCCAGTTGTACTTCATAATAAGTCAGCACCTGTGCCAGCCAGATCGGAAAACCGTACGCCGCGAGAAACAAGAAGCCCGTTCGCGCCGTGCGTCGTGCCACCGTCTCCCCCTTCCGCCAAAAGAAGTTGAGAAAATCCGTATAACTGGCGTGACGGTCATAGTGAACGGCAAGATGTGACAGCATGATCAACACAATCATGCCTCCTAACACCATCATATTCGCCCACCGATCCAGTCCCGACCAGATCAGGGTATAGATCAGCAACCCATAGCCCACAACATACGGCCCATGAGCAAATCCCACGCGCCGCGCTCCATCCCCCCCTCTCCGTTCAACCCGATCCAGGAAATACCCCACCCCCAACAATCCCGCCGCCAACCCTAACCAGAAATACACGAACTCAAGCGTAACGCCGTAGGGTCGGAAAATACTCCACCCCAGGGTATAGGCCACAAACGCCAACCCAGAGGCCGCATACGAATAAAAACGCGCCACCCATTTTCTGGATTGGAAATACCAACAGGACAATCCATAATACAAAATCGCCGCGACCTGGACCAACAGAAACCCTGCCGTGGGGGAGGAAACCTTATCCACGAGGGAAGATGCCGCAAAAAGAGCCTGCCCAACCTCATTCACCATCAGGATCATCCTTCCCAAAAAGACGAACCCACTGGCGTCCAGCGTCATCCACAACGCCAACGCCGTAAAAAACTGTCCCGCCCCGATCAACGGCCAGGCATAAGCCCGATCCATTTTTCGCAACCACAACGCCAGCCCAACGTAAGCCAGCGCCGTGCCCACATACCCCAAATACCCAAACGAAACCACCACCCGCACCTGCCACAACAGCACGGTCAGCCAAATTGGGAACAACCACGCCGCTCCCCACAAAAACGCATCCCGTACCAGTTTTCGGAAAGTTGTTTCCTGGTCACCCAACAACCCCATCAGGACATTTTCCCAGGCGAGATGCCGCTTGAAATGTACCCATCCTGCCGAACCGATCAAACTCACCAACCAAAGTCCCATCGCCCACAAAAACGAAACTGGTTCTCGCAAACTCCACATCACCGCCAGGATTCCCACCGCATACCCACCCAAATACACACCCTGCATCATGCTGATCTGCTGATTTGCCGCTTTGTCGCTTTGCTGATTTGTTGATTTGCCGATCTGCTCCAGCCCAGCCGCCAGGATCACATGCACCAACCCCAACCCCGCCCAAATGATCCCAAACTGCTCGCTCGGAATCCTCTGCCCAAACATCCGCTCCCCGAAAGCAATAAAACCCAGAGTCACGGGCACAAAGGCCAGCCAGGGTTCCAGGAACAGCGGCCACCGGCTCCGATACAAAAACGCCGCCAGCCCCACAAACCCAACTGCCAGGGCAAACGTAAGCATGGACGGAACCAACACCATTGGCGTTTCCAGGCGGGTCATTCCCATAAAAAAGGCTTCGAGGGTCAGCGGCAACGCCAGCCCCATCCCTAACCCGGCCGCCCCCCACGCCCCCACATTAAGCGCCCAGAAAAACCGCCCCCGTTGCCCCGCAACCAAATAGCCAAGCCCCAACAGCATCCACCCCACCATCTCATATTCCGGGCGGATGCGGAACAGCGTCATCCCCTGCCAATACGCCAGGGAAAAAGTCACCACCGTCGCCCAGCCAAACCCACTTTGCTTGAACGAGTATCCGCTGAACACGTACAACCCCGCCATCCCCAACGGGACGACGAACCCAATCCACGGCACATCGAGCGGGTACATCCCCAAACGCCCCGCCAAAGAACTAACCAGGGCATACCCCGATAATGCAAACCCCACAATCAGCACGGGCCAGTGTAAGAAATACGCCTCCCCGTCTGTTTTCCGTTCCGCTTTGCTTTTCAACCAGAGGCCAACGGGGACATATCCCAACCCAGCCAACAACGCAAAAGCCAGTGTATACGCGTGAGGCGTCAGCAAAGATTGGTTCAAAGAGAGTTGGAAAGGCCAGATCAAAAACACGCTTGCCAGTAAGACGAGAAGGGTGGACTGGTATATTCCCGCCATCCAAACGATCAGCCCCACGGACAGGTACAGCGCCGTCATCAACGCATAAACGGTACCCCATGCCACCCCAATCGCCGCCCCAATCAACCCAAACGCATAGAGATGGAAGGGGAGACGATAGCTTTTTTCCCGCCCGAAAAGCCCCTGGCCCAGCCCGGTGTACGCGATCCCCATCCCCGCCAGCGCCGCGCCGAACCACCCAAACGGGATCGCCGACCCCGCCCAGGCCACCGCCCCCCAGATCGGGATCAGCCCCCCGATCACCCAGAGAAAGATCGCTTTTCGCAGGCTTTCCGGCAAGAAGTTCAACCACCCCGACAGCGCCGGGAATTTTCCCGTGTCATACAGAACTGCCAACAGCCCATAGACCAATACCGCACTGCCCACGGACGCCAGTGCGGGGGATGTTTGCCAGTCTCGGGTCTGCACGGCACTGAAGAGCGCGGCGAGGGGCACCAATCCGGCGACAATTTGTGCGCTCAACCCGAACCACTTTCCGTAATCGGGCCGTTTACCGAGCACAAGCGCACCCGCCAGGTACAAACCTGCCAACCCCGCCCACCCCGTTGCAAGCCAATCCCCCGGTTGGGCAATGGCGCGGAAGGATAACGCATTCCACAACCAGGCGGAGAACGGGAGTACAGCCAGCAAAGTCGCGGCGAAAATATAGCGCGGCGCTCGATACAAGGCCGCATACCCGCCCAGCACTGCCGCCCCCAGGAACCAAACGATGATCCCAGCATTCAGGTCGAAAAAGGCGACCCCAATGCCTGCCAGGATACCCGCCCCTAACAAAATAAAGTTGATGAGCCGGAAGGCTGTTTTAAAGGCGCGGTGGCGTCCTTCGAGGGGGAGCGCTTTTGCCTGGAGGGCCAGAGACATCCCTGCATACACCGGAGCCAGCCCCACCCCCACACTCGGCCACCAAACCCAGGCCACATTCATCATGCGAAGGGCGAACCCAACCGTCGCCACCACGCCCCAGCCCGCCACATGGGCGTACACGGGCTGGTCAAATTGCCAGGCCAGTCCGCCATACGCGACGTCC
>JABWBV010000314.1 GCA_013359445.1 Anaerolineales bacterium
CCCGTGCGTGGGGGCTTGGGGTCTCGGCGCGTATGTCTTCCGAGAGTTCCTCAGTTTTTCGTCGGTAGCTTTTGCGATAGTGATCGTTGATCATATTCGAAGCCGTTGACATTAACCAACCACGCAAAGTTGTGCGCGGCCCACGTCCTTCTTTGGTGGCCTCTAGCAGGCGCATAAAAACTTCCGCGGCAAGGTCTTCGGCCAGGTGGGGATCATTGAGCCGGTAGGAGGCGAAGCGGTAAATATCCGGGTAGTAGAAGGAGTGAATGGTGCTGATGGCGTGGGGGTCCATTTCACGTAGCCCATTGAGGGCTTCGTTTTCATCAAAGGAAGAAAATTTGTTGCCGCCCGACGGCTGGTAATTTTCAGGGCGCCGTTGAGGCGGATTCCCCTGGGGGGTCACCTTACTTAACATAAGGAGCCAGGGATTGATCCATTCGGCAAGCACAGGGAAAGAAACTGATTTCATTTTTTTAGTCGATTAACCACGAAAAAAGTTATGGGGCGTTTTCTATTTTACGCGACCCAATAACCATTGGCAAATAATATCGTAAACAATGCCAAACCAACCAGAAACAAAACGGTTAATAAACGGTCCACCCAGGTATGCGTTCCCAACCGGGCGAGAAGGACAAAAGCCGGGAAAAGCACCCACATATAGCGCCGTTGGCTCATGAGGAGGCCAGAAAACAAAGGCACCAACGCGCCCACGGTTACAAACACCCCTTCGCTCCACCTTTTTTGAGCGCAGAGGATTAACCCCATGACGAGGAAAGCGAGGACAAACAAAAAATCCATCCAGTTATCTAAGTGGATCGCGCCCCCCGCCAGAGCCGCGCCCCATCCCTGAACCGGACGGGTGAGCAGGTCCCCGATCATGGCCCAGGGCGAGCTGGCTGTGCGTCCCCAGGCCGCAGACGCATGGGTAAACGCCAATGGATCGCCAAACACCCGCCAGAGATAGAGCATGTACGCGCCTGTTCCCAGCGGGACAAAGACCGAGGTCAACATGGCCCACAGGGGAGGGCGTTGGGCTTGCGGTTTTTGACGCTGAAGCCACCATTCCACCAACAAAAGTGGGGCCACCAACACCCCCAAAAAGCGAGACAGGGCCGCAAAAAAGCCCAATAACCCGGCAGATTCCCAAAAGCCTCGCCGGGCAAAATACAAAGCCCCAATGCTACAAAGTAAAAAGAGGGCTTCGCTATAAATGGCAGACCCAAACAAAGAGGTGGGGAAGATCAAAAAATACCAGATAGCCCGGTCAGCAATTTTATCCCCCCATTCCATTTGAACCAGGCGATAGAAAAACAGCGTCGCGAGGAGCAGGGCCAGATTACTAATCAAAACCCCTGCAACCAAACTATCCAGGCCAAATGCCATGCCCGCCCGTATGAGCAAGGGCAACAACGGGAAAAAGGCCACCGAAGGCAGTGGCACGCCTTCGTATTTGTAGCCTTCTTCCGCAATACTGATATAAAAACCGGTATCCCAACGGCTACCTAAGACATCTAAAATGGTATTGTCGGGCGGGCGGAGATGGTACAGGGTATCGGGTGCATCCAGAATAAGCGGCGCGCCTAAATAAGCCATCAGACCTACCCCCAGGCGGGTTACGCCAAAGATCAAGAGGGACATCCACAACCAACGCGCGGCTTTTAGGTCCTGCCACATTGTTTCCAAGATGGTACGAAAATTTTCGGGGAAAGAGACCGCTGGGGGACCTGGTTTTGAAGACACCTTCATATTCTAATCGACAAACTGGAGAACATGGATGAGCCTGAACGTGCGCCTTGTTCGAAGGGAATCCGAGACGAACGGTGGTCTCTGATTTGAAAATAGGAGATGGATGAACGCGGGTACAGACAGGCCTGCGCGGCGTTTTGCGGAAACTCAAAACGCCGCGCAGGTTGAGCGAGAGGTTAGTGAACGATGAGGGGCAAATACATTTCTGTGATTGCCAGGCCAGCGGGAAGTTGGTACACATCCCCGCCACCTTCCTGAGGAATCAAGGGGGCTTCTGCAAACAGCATGATCCGAAGGGTAATTGTAGTATTACCTTGCGTGGCGGTAATGTAGTAGTTCCCCTGGTCGGCGTTGGCCGTATCCAGGTTGAATTCCAGATTACCTGCCCCATCCGTCATGGACGTCCCCAGGACGGCACCATTGGATGAGATTTCTACCGGGCTATTCGCATCAAAACCCATGCCCGTAAAGTTAAAGAAACTCCCGGGTCGGCCCTCGGTAGCGTTGACGACTAATTCCGGCACTTCATAGACTCCGGCGTAGCGTTGCCAGTCAAACGTCTGTGCAGGAACGTCAACAAACGGCAAGAGCGCTAAACCTGACATTAAGATGGCGACGGCCACCACGATCCTTGAAATTTGTTGCATACAAATTCTCCTTATTTAAAAACATAAAATTTATTGACGATGAAATTCCAGACGAAAGTCACCGTGGTTGCCAAAATCAGCGCGCCAGATTCCGGCAAACCTATTGACGCCAACGCAAGGTGCATCATCCAGGTGTTGAGGCCCACCGCTAGCAAGTTTGCGACAACAAACGGGAGAAACACCCGACGAGGGTTCACACGAGATTGAAAAGTCCACGATTTGTTCCAGAAAAAACTATTGAGGACGCCAAGGCTGTACGATAGGCCTTTGGCAAGCACCAAATCGGGGATCATCCCAGACCGGGACAAGAGAAAATACACCCCAGCATCAACCAGGGTATTTAACACGCCTACCACTCCAAAACGAAGCAATTGTTTGAGCCAGCCTGCCCATTGGGTGTGCAGAGTTTTTTCCAGGCTGTGCCAAAATAAAAGCCCCTTTGCGAAAAGCGTGAGCGTAACGGGATGTGAGAGATTCACGTGATCTTGCTTGGGATTCGTGTACATTTTTCAGTCCTGCCGCAGATAAACCCGGTATACAGGGCCAACTTTTTGGGCATAAAAAGTATCTTGCCACCCCAGCGGCATCTCGTTGATATACACGGGGCGGGTTTGAACCTCGTTTTTTACGAGGGTGGTCAGATCATCGTAGGAGATCAAAAAGCGATTGATCGCCTGGACATCCGGGCGTTGTCCTTCTACCAACTGCAAATATTGCACCACCGGAACGGTATCCCACCATCCCAACACCAAGGCGTCAGGCTCTACCTCCCGCAGGATCGCTTCCCCGCGCAGGCGTGTACTCCAGTCATCGGATAAATCCACCTGGGGGCCGGTCAGGATGAACGAGGCCAGCACCGGGATCGCGACCAGTACCTGAACCACGCGGAGCGGCCATACCTCGCGCGGGGTGGAGGTTCGCACCCATTGGAGCAGGGTGTGCGTTCCAATCCCGATCCAAATTGTCCAGATGACATATGTTGGCAAGAACATGGTTTCTTTGTCCAAGACCCGATAATCAATGTAAAAAACCGCCGTACAGACAAACATGAGGGTTAACATCCCTGCCATTTTCCAGTTCCGCCGAAAGAGGACCCCCGCTCCCCAAAGCCCTGGCCCAATGCCAACGACAAAAAAAGCGCGTGCCAGATGCCCTACAAACCAAACAATTTCATTCCATAATTCGAGGCCCTGGTAGGCAAACATCTGCGCGGCAAAACTTTTGCCTGTGATGAGCCACCACAGACCTGTTGGGGTGAGCAAGTTGACCGGGTTGAACATCCCGGTGGCGTCGTACGTGCCAGCGTAGTTGAAGGTCGGTGCAGAGAGATAGCGCAATGGCAGGTAGAGGTAAATGCTAAGGCCAACCAGGCCCCCTGCCAAACTCAGTAAGACCCCGCGCGGGGTCAGCGCCACGCGGGGGTGGGTCACCAGCACGTACCAGACCGCGCCCGGGATCAGCAGGGTGGTTGCCAGATGATGGCCCAGGCTCAACCCCAACAACAGGGTGATTACCCCCAGGGTTTCAGGGAGGGGATGGTCGCCCCATTCCAACAGCAAGAGGATCAGCAAACCCATCAAGGCTGTATGCAGGGTATAGACTTCTGCTACCAAAGAAAGCGACCAAAAGAAGGGGGCAACGGCCAGCAAGCCCAAGGCGCTTAGGGTTGCAAAATGCCCGATTTTGAGGTGGTTGAGGATCCGTTCGACAAACAAGAGTGTTAATGCGCCATTGAAGGCCGAAAAGAGGTTCATCCGAAAGCCGACATCTCCAATGGGGAGAAGTGCCCAAAAACGGCCCAAGAACATGTATAGGGGATATCCCGTGGCCCGCATTAATCCCCCTGTCACTGTGGCGGTGGTCAATTCTGCACTGTCGAGATTGTAAATCGTGGGGGCAAGGGTGATGGTGTATAAGAAAAAGGGCACGCTAAAAGCCAGGGCGGTTCGCCAGTATGCTTGGGCAAGTCTTAGCCGCTGTAAACGCAGAAAACCGTTCAGGAGGCGAGAGAACCCCTGGGAAGGAGAGGCAGATGCGTGGGGAGTCGAGAGAGAAGGAGTTAAGTTCATGTGGGATGCCATGAGGTCAGGGAGTATTGAATGTGTCGAATTCGGTGAAAAAAAGTTACGGGCGATATTTTTAAACTCGCACGGCTTCGCGAAATCCGTTTTTACACGACCAACCACGTTTACGAAACTCTTCGCTATTTGGATTTTTGGTTAACGTGAGCAAACAATGAGAATGACCGCCCAGGCGAGAAAAGTAAGTTCAGAATAAAAGGGGCAAACGGTTACCAATGGGAAACTACCCCGCTTAAAAAAAGGGGCAGAATTTACCCTCTATTTGAGACGGGTTATGTATCCTAATCAGGCAAAACTACTTTCAGGATTTGAAATTTCAGACGGGCGCTTATGGCTGGGTCCGTAAAACTGCCGGACCACTCGGTTGTTCGCTTCCCCCGTGTGGCTCAATGGTGATCCACACTTTTTCATAAACGATCAAGGGTTCTGGCGCGTAAATCACCTGCGCGCCGTAGCCATTTTCCCAAATCGTAAAGACGCCCCCACTGTCTACCTGTGTGCCCCGCCTCAACCAGACTTGATACTGTTCGCCTTCCGCGGAGGGAGGAAGGGAATCGACAATGATGGTTCCGTATTCGCCATGTGGGTCCATCACAACGAGACCAGTGGCGGGCGCGGTCATATCCACGGCGTGAAGGGGTTCGACCAACATCGCCGTTTCGAGGGCCGTGGTTTGCAATGCCTTCACCTGTTGCCAGAGAAGAAGATTACTCACGACTAAAACCAAAATAACGCCCACCCCTGCAAAGGCAGGAATGCGCCATTTTTGGAAAAATTCCCACAAAGTAGGGGGACGCAGAACCCTAACCGCCGGCGGTTCCGAAGGAACGACTGAGGCAAGGAGGCGCGTCCGTAGACCCGGCGGAGGGGCGGCTTGCGGCACGCCTTCGGCCATTGTCAGGAGTACGGTTTCGTAGTCGCGGGCTTCTGCCTGACAAACTGCACAATTTGCCAGATGTTGTTGTACCCGAACAACTTCTGCCGCGCTCAAACTACCCAAAACATATTCCGCAATCAAGTCCAGCACATGCTCGTTTCCGTCCATCACCTCTGCTCCACACAATAATGATTACGCAACATCAGACACATCGGATTTCATTATGAGGCGACGAAGTTTTTGCATCGCCAACCGCATCCGCGTTTTAACAGTTCCCAACGGCATCGCCAATTGTTCGGAAATTTCCGTTTGGCTATATCCGCCAAAATACGCCATCACCATGACCTCTTTCTGTTCCGAGGGCAATTCTGCCAAAGCCGCGCGCACCTGAACCCGCGCCGCACGCCCATCGACGGAGTCTTCCAGGTTATTGACTGAGACTTCCCGAATATCATCCAACATCACGTAGGTAGGGCGTGCTTTTCGGCGGCGAAGTTCATCAATGGCGCGATTACGTGCAATCGAAACCAACCAGGTTTTTACCCTGGCTTGTTCCGGACGGTAGGACTCGGCCTGTGCCCACAGACGAGTAAATGTATCCTGGGTTATTTCTTCAGCCGCCACTGAATCCCCAACCATATACAAAGCCAGGCTATACACCAGCCGATTGTACCGGTCATATAATTCTCCGAGGGCTTCTACTTGCTTTTTTGCGATCAAGTAAATCAGCACCTCATCTTCCAGGGATGAAAATTTCACGCACAGCCTCGATGGATGTAATTACTCACCAGCGTAGAGGATTCCGAAAATAGAGGATGGATGGGGGGATGGCCATCCCCCCATCCATCCTCTATTTTCAAGCCTACCCCTATCAAGTGTAAGTAACTACCGATGGATAGATTTTTCGTGATCAGGACAATGACACATTTTTGACCATGATCTGTCCCCCATTGTATTACAAACCCAAACAATCCGCGACAAACTGTTCGGACAACTAGCAAATCTCAAACCGCAGGGCCATTCCTGCTTGCGACAGCCCCCAACCCCGAACAGGCACAGACCTACCCAAACACCATCTTTCGACCGTAGAATGCTTCGGCGTATTTTTCCGGGGCCTTGCACTCCACCCCGCGCAGGCGCATCAGCCCGAGGAAGGTATCGTCCGTGAACCAGTCTTTGCTTCTTTGCGTGCCAAAATGTTTGAGGAGGAGCGCAGTTTTTTGGTGCGCGGCCCCCAGTTGGAGGGGGACAAAAAAGTTCGGCACACCCATATCGCCATCATACTTGGGGATTTCGTATTCCAAAATCAGATGATTCCGCCAGGTATTCCAGGTCAAGTCGCAGACCAACCGGTGATCCTGGTGGAGGTCGTGGCGATAATGGGTCAGGATCAGGTCCGGGGAGACGCGTTTTTTGAGGGCTTCAAAAAAGTCTTTGACCTCCGCACCCTGGTAGGGGAGAAAGCCATCGCGAAAACTTTCTAAAAGCACTTCTTTTTCGGAGACTTGGGCGAGAAAATCGTCCGCACTGTCGGAGGCTTCCTGCTTGCGTGCCCCCTGCGCCGTGAACACGACCCACACCACCCGCAGGTGGGGGTAGTTCTGCGCCAGGGTGAGCAGAGTCCCACCGCATCCGATTTCGATGTCGTCGCTGTGCGCGCCCAGGCAAAGGACGGTGAATGGTTGGTCTTTGGGAAAGGAAAACGTCCGCATTATTTTTTCCGCCCGTTTCGGTTTTCATCCCACACCGCCCAGGGCATTTCGCCACGCGCGTGCATATCGTCAAAGGTCTTTTTCTCTTTGTAGGTGTCCATACAAGCCCAAAAGCTTGGGTTGCGGTAGCTGACCAATTGATTTTCGGCGATCAGTCTGCGGAAAGGTTCAATCACCAGCTCTTCGCCGGGGCGCATATACGAAAAAATTTCCTGCCGAAAGATGAAAAACCCGCCGTTGATCCAAAAGTCCGCTTCCCACACGGGCTGAATTTCGTGGACTTCGCCGGATTCTTTCGCGTGAACGATGTGAAATGATTGGGATGGGCGCACACTCAGAAAACTAGCCACCCGCCCGTGTTGGCGAAAATGCGCCAGGTAAGCATCCAGATCGAGGTCGGCGAGGCCGTCAGTGTAGTTCGCCATGAAGGCTTCTTCCCCTTCCAGGTGTTTGCGAACGGCCATCAAGCGTTGCCCGATGTTGGAGTTCAGCCCGGTGTCCACAAACGTGATCGTCCAATCGGAAATATCGTGGTTGTGCAGGGTGATTTCTGTCCCCCCTTTGGAAAGCGTAAAATCGTTGGAAAGGGTTTCGTGATAGTTAAGGAAATAATTTTTAATGACGTTTGCCCCATATCCCAGGCACAGAATAAAATCCTTGTGCCCATAATGGGCATAATACCGCATCAAATGCCACATGATAGGCCGATAGCCAATATCCACCATCGGCTTGGGGATGGTTTCTGAATATTCCTTCAGCCGGGTTCCTAATCCACCGCAAAATAAAACGACTTTCATGGCAAGACTCCTTTTAATTAAACTTCCGAAACACCACATTCGACGGACGCCCCACAAGATACTTCTCCACGCCGTCTTCCAGCGCCCGGCGATACACCCCCAACGCCCCTCCAAATGCCTCCACCGTGCGATCGATATCCTCATCCGAATGGGAATAACTCACCACCAGCGAAG
>JABWBV010000315.1 GCA_013359445.1 Anaerolineales bacterium
ATTTAGAGGGGCGCGACGGGGGGCATGTGGAGGGGCATAATGTGTATGGGATGCAGATGAATCGGGCGGGGTTTGATGCGTTGGGGAAGTATTGGGGGAATCCGGGCGAGGAGGGGCGTAAACCGCATCCTTCGACTGCGCTGGAGACGGATTCCTCGCGCGGTGAAGTCATTTCCCGCTCCCCTGAGCGCCAGACGAAGGGTCAGGATGCTGAGACGAAGGAAAGAAAACGTCCGTGGATTGTTTCCCGGTCGGGGTGGGTGGGGAATCAGCGGTATGCGTGGAATTGGACGGGGGATAGTGAGAGTTCGTGGGCGGCGATGCGAATGACGGTTGGGCAGGTGTTGAATATGGGGTTGTCGGGGCAACCGTTCACCGGGCCGGATATTGGCGGGTTCAGCGGGGAGCCGGGGGCGGAGTTGTTTGTGCGGTGGTTTCAGATGGCGGCGTTTATGCCGTTTTTCCGGGTGCATTCGGCGAAAGGAACGTCCCCGCGGGAGCCGTGGGTGTATGGGGAGGAGGTATTGGGGATTTGCCGGGAGTTTATGAAGTTGCGTGAGCGGTTGATGCCGTATTTGTATACGTTGGCGTGGGAGGCGAGTCAAACGGGCGCGCCGGTGTGCAGGCCGTTGTTTTGGCTGGAAGACCCCCTCACCCCCCAGCCCCCTCTCCCCGCGGGAGAGGGGGAGAGACTCCCTTCTCCCCGCGGGAGAAGGGTTGGGGATGAGGGCGAGTTGTGGGGCGTGGATGAGGTGTTTTTGTTGGGGAATGCGTTGCTGATCGCCCCTGTGCTGGAACTTGGCGCAAAGTTGAAGCGTATTCCGCTGACTTCCGACCGCTGGTACAACTTTTGGCGGGATGATGTGCTGGATGACAGTGATTTTGTGGAGTCGCGGGTGACACTGGACAGGATTCCGGTGTTGGTGCGCGGGGGAAGTATTTTGCCAATGGCGGAGGGGGGTGGGTTAACGTTGCACGTCTACCCGGATCGGGAGGGACGTGCAAGCGGGGTGGTGTATTCCGATGCGGGCGAGGGGTATGGAGCGTGGCGGGTGGATCGGTTTGTGTGGGAGGATGGGACGTTGAGGAAGGAGGAGGAGGGGGAATTTGAGTGGATGTGGGGGGAAGTGAGGGTGGAGGTACATGGCGTATCATAGTACCAGTCGAAAAACCGGACACTCCAAATTATTTTATTTTGAACCCCGCCAACATTCGGACAAGCCGTACGAACTTTCTCCATTAAAATGGACGCATCCGGCAGTTCAGGTGAGCGAATACCTCAAAACCATTTATATCAATCATGGATAACCTCTACAACGTTCAAACCCACGCCGCAGGCCCCGCGGGTCCCCTCCCGCTGGAACCCGACTTTTTGACTCACGCCCCCAGCGGGGACGTCTTTGGCTGGACGCAAGACGCCGCCATGGGGTGGAACCCGTCCGACCTGGGCAAGGATGAGTACCTCATTCTCAGCACGCAGGGCGGCATCCGCGCCGAGGACGGTTCCCCCATCGCGCTCGGCTATCATACGGGACACTACGAGGTGGGGTTACTCGCGCAAGCCGCCGCCAGAGAAATTAAAGCCCATCAGGCGATTCCATTTGCCGGATTTGTCAGCGACCCGTGTGACGGGCGCACCCAAGGCACCTCCGGCATGATGGACAGCCTCGCTTACCGGAACGACGCGGCCACCGTATTGCGAAGATTGATCCGCTCCCTCCCGACCCGAAAGGGGGTGTTGGGCATCGCCACGTGCGACAAAGGCCTGCCCGCCATGCTGATGGCCCTCGCGGCGCAACACACCCTGCCCTGTGTCCTCGTCCCCGGCGGCGTGACCCTGCTCCCGGAGCAAGGCGAAGACGCGGGGAAAATCCAATCTCTGGGCGCACGTTTTGCACACGGGCTGATCAGCCTGGAAGAAGCCGCCGATCTCGGATGCCGGGCCTGTGCCTCGCCGGGGGGCGGATGCCAGTTTTTGGGAACGGCGGCGACCAGTCAGGTCGTGGCGGAAGCATTGGGGTTGGCGGTCCCCCATTCCGCGCTGGCCCCGTCTGGACAACCGATCTGGCTGGATGTGGCCAAACGCTCGGCGCGGGCGCTGATCGAGATGGTCTCCCATCATCACACCACCCGTGATATTTTGACCGAGGAGTCGATCCACAATGCGATGGTGACCCACGCGGCCTTTGGCGGAAGCACGAACCTGCTCCTCCACATCCCCGCGGTAGCCCACGCCGCGAAACTCCCTCGCCCCACCGTGGACGACTGGTCCCGCATCAACCGTGCCACCCCACGCCTGGTGGACGTGATGCCCAACGGCCCCACCGGATACGGCACGGTACAGGTCTTCCTGGCGGGTGGCGTGCCCGAAGTGATGCTCCACCTGCGGAACCTGGGCTTGCTCAAACTGAATGCCCGCACGGTCAATGGCACCTCGCTCGGCGAAGTTCTCGAAACCTGGGAACACAGCGAACGCCGCCAACAACTCCGCGCGCGGCTTTACGAGTTGGATGGCGTGCATCCTGATGACGTGATCCTGAATCCCACCGAAGCGCGGGCGCGCGGCCTCACCAGCACGATCACGTTCCTCACGGGAAACCTGGCCCCGCAAGGCGCCGTTGTCAAAAGCACGGCGATTGACCCCAGCGTGGTGGATGCCGATGGCGTCTATCGCAAAACTGGCCCCGTCCGGATGTTCACCAGCGAGCGGGCCGCGATCGCCGCGGTCAAAGGACTGGGGGCGGATCCCGTCCGAGCGGGTGACATCGTCGCGCTGATCGGGTGCGGGCCGATGGGCACGGGCATGGAAGAGACGTACCAACTCACCTCCGCCCTCAAGTATCTGCCGCACGGCAAAACGATTGCGCTGATTACCGATGCCCGTTTCAGCGGCGTGAGCACGGGCGCGTGCATCGGGCATGTGGGTCCCGAAGCGTTGGTGGGCGGTCCGCTGGGGAAACTGCGCGATGGCGATACGGTTCAGCTCATCATTGACCGGGTCAACCTGTCGGGGTCCGTGGATTTGATCGTGGACGGCGACCCGGCCCAAGGTTCCCTCCTTTTGAACGCCCGCCCGCCGCACCCCGCCCTGCAACCGAACCCCGACCTTCCCGACGATACGCGCCTGTGGGCGGTCCTACAAAATATCAGCGGCGGCACCTGGGGGGGATGTGTGTACGACGCAGAAAAAATCATTGAACGACTTGGAGGTCTTTAATGGTACTCACCAAACACAACACAACAAACGGCTCGCGTTGGGCGCTGGATGGGCACTTCCTACCCCCGAGTTTGACCCTGGGCCTTCTGCTTGAGATGCCGCGGGCGGAGATGACCACCGTCCTGCACACGCTCGCCCACGCCGAATCTGCCCACGGGGACACAGAAGCGCCCATTGATCCCCATCAGGAAGTGTGGGCGGCGGGCGTCACGTATCTGCGGAGCCGCGAGGCGCGCAAAGCAGAATCGACCGTCGCGGACATGTACGAGAAGGTGTATGCGGCGGAACGACCTGAGTTGTTCTCGAAGGCGTTAGGTTGGCGTGTCGTGGGGGATGGCGGTGCGATTCGCATTCGCCAGGATAGTCATTGGAACGTGCCGGAGCCGGAATTGGTGTTGGTCATCAACCGGCACGGTGAAATCGTCGGGTATTGTGCGGGGAATGATGTTTCCTCGCGGGACATCGAGGGCGAGAATCCTTTGTACCTCCCCCAGGCAAAAATCTACAACGGGTCGTGTGCGCTGGGACATGGCATTGTTTTGTGCGAACCCGGCACGCTCAAAGAACTTCCCATCCGCCTGACCATTCAACGGGCGCACGAAACGGTCTTCGCCGGAGAAGCGAACACCTCGATGATGAAGCGGACCCCCGCCGAACTGGTTGAATTTCTCATGCGTGAACTGGATTTCCCTCACGGCGTATTTTTGATGACAGGCACCTGTCTCGTGCCGGAGGACTTTACTTTATGGCCTGAAGATGTGGTTTTGATTGAAGTAGGGGAGGCGAAGATTCAAAACGTCGTTGAAAGCAGGTTTTAGAAGGAATTGTAGTGACGACTTCAGTCGTTTTTCTCAGGCGGTGTTTGGGCGATTGTTGAACATTTCCAAATTGATCGTACAGTCCACTTTCGGTTCGCCGGGGGATGAAGTCCCCCGGCTACTCAACCACGCCGCATAAATCCGGCTTTTTTAGCCCGTTTGAACGGGCGTTGCGTGGTAGCCCGGCGACTTTATCGCCGGGCGGGGATAGTCGGACTCATTTGTCAAACTACAATAGGCGTTGTCCCCAAGCGATGTTTGGACGATTGAAATCGCCACTACAAGACACTCGGTTTTTGGAATGTTTACCCCTCGTCGTACTTCCGAATATATACCTCCGCCGTTTCCACCAAATCGCGATTCCCAATAAACAACGGCACGCGCTGGTGGAGTTCGGTCGGCTGAACATCCAGAATATTGATCCACCCATTCGACGCATACCCGCCTGCCTGCTCGGCGATAAACGCCAGGGGAATCGCCTCATACATCAGGCGCAGTTTGCCGGTCAGTTTACCGCCATCGGCCACTTCCCCGGGGTAATAATAGATGCCGCCAGAGAGCAGATTCCGGTGAAAGTCCGCCACGAGCGAGCCCACGTACCGCGCGGGGAGGCCTTTCCCGTCGCCATCCATCCCCTGCAAATATTTCGTAAACCGCTGAACCCCCGGACTCCATTTCCGCTCATACCCCTGATTGACGCTGTAATATTTTGGTTTGGCAGGAATTTGGATGTAGGGATGAGACAGCAAAAATTCACCCACACTCGGGTCAAGCGTAAACCCATGCACCCCGTGCCCGGTCGTGTACACCAGCATCGTACTCGCCCCATACAACAAATACCCCGCCGCAACCAGGTCCCGGCCCGGTTGCAAACAATCTTCCAACGTGCCCGGCCCATCCCCTTCGGATTTCCGCCGAAAGATCGAAAAGATCGTACCAATGCTCACATTAAAGTCAATGTTGGACGAACCATCCAACGGATCGAACAACAACACATACTTGCCCTTCGGAAATTCATCGGGGATGGGCAAAATATCTTCGTGCTCCTCAGACGCCATCACCGCCAAACGCCCCGTATGATCGTTCAGCCGGTACATCGTCTGGTCCGCGAACACGTCCATTTTTTGCACCACCTCGCCTTGAATATTGACCTCCCCGGACGCCTGGCCCAAAATTTCCGCCAGGCCCGCCCGGTTCGTATGGCTGGCGATGATCTTGCCCGCCAACGCAATGTCATACAACAAATACGTCAAATCCCCGGTCGCCTCCGGGTAAAACCGCTGTTCTTCCAAAATATGACGTTCAATCGTCGTAATTTTGCTCGTGAATTTTAAACTGTGAGCCATGGGATCTCCTAAGCGTGAAGGGTAAGAGGGGACAGCTCCCCCCAGAAATGCGAAAAAAAAGTAAAGCTAGTCTACATGTGTTAAGGCAGAGAGTCAATGACTGTATTATCCGCCAATCCGCTCAACCAGACAAACTGATACCCACGCAAAGTCAAAAACAAATAGCCTTCTTGCGGCTCAAACACACCCCCAGCCACCAGATCGCGCCAGAAGTGGCGGGAACCTGCGCCCCATGCTAGCAGGTTAATCGTCACCTCAACCGATTCCCCAGCCACATTAATCAACACGATCACCACGCGCCCATCCTCAGTCGCACGCCTTAACGCAAAAACCTTATCATGCAAAACAACCACCCGTTGTGCCGTATGAGGATGAAACGCAGGGTGCGCGCGCCTCAGCCGAAGCAAGTGCAAATACCCCGATAATACCTGCCCGCGCGGGGAACCGGGATTTGCAAGCATGGGCGCCAACCCAGGCAGGGTGAACTTCTCCCGATTGATCGAACGCGCCCGCCCCGACGCATCCACACACCCCTCACAATTCCGCGACCCCAACAAACTATGCACATAAATCCCCGGCACCCCCGCCAGCGATAACATGATCGCCTGCGACGCCAAAAACCGCCGCACATCCAACGCCTCGTCAGGCCGCACGGGATCGTTCAGCGCGTCAAACAGCGTAATGTTCAACTCATACACAACCTGTGACCCGTCCGCGCGCCGTCGGTACGAAACACGCCCCCCATGCGCCAGCGTTTGCTCTGCCAGCGCGTTGATCTCCTCCGCCGACAGTAACCCCTCCGCCGGGCGCACCCCGATCCCATCGTGCGAGGCGATAAAGTTAAAAAACGTCGTCCGCGGCGAAGGCGTCTCCAACGAGGCCGCCCATGCCGTCAGCTTTCGCGCATCGCCGGTCTGAAATGCGTGCAACACGAGCGGGGCGAGCGGAAACTGGTACACCCACTGCGCCTCATCTGCCCCATCGCCGAAATAGCTGATATTTTCCGCGTGCGGGACATTTGTCTCGGTGATCAGGATCACGTCCGGGGCCACCGCGTCCAGCACCGCCCGCCACAGTTTGACCACCGCGTGCGTTTGGGGCAGGTGGATACACGTCGTCCCGATCTCCTTCCACAAATACGCAATCGCATCCAGCCGGATGATCTCCGCCCCTTTCGAGACGTAAAACAACAACAAGTCCACCATTTCCAAGAGCACTTCGGGATTGGCATAATTCAGGTCAACCTGATCCTCGCTAAACGTCGTCCAGACATGTTTTATCCCCCGCGCGGTTTCCACCGGCGTCAGCAATGGCAACGTGCGCGGGCGCGTCACCCCGGACAAATCGATTTCGGGCGCAACTTCAATGAAATACCCCGAAAACGGCTCCTCCCCCCGCACATATCCCTGAAACCACGCGCTGTGCCGCGAGATGTGATTGATCACGGCATCAAACATCAACCGGTATCGGGCATCCAGGCGCGGGATGTCCGCCCACGTTCCCGCGCGGGGGGCCACCGCCCGATAATCCACCACCGAAAAGCCATCGTCCGACGAATATGGGTAAAACGGCAGGAGATGTACCCCGCTCACCGCCTCCCCCAGGTAGGTTTCGAGAAATTCCGCGAGGGATTGCAGGGGCGTTTGTCCGGGGGCGGAAAACTGATCGGCGTAGGTGATCAGGATCGCATCCCGCTCCGACCAGGGGATTTCAGGGGTGGGGGCACGCGCGGGGAGTTGGGCGCGGTAGGTGGCGAGAAGGCGTTCCAGCCTGGGCCAGATTTCCGCGGCTTGGGGGCCATAAAGGAAAGTGAGGAGGTTTTGAATTCGTTGTTCGGGGGTATTCATCATTTTGTAAAACAAGATTGCATCTTGTTCCCACGCAAGATGCAATCTTGCGCTACATTTCTTCAACCAAACGAGCCAATAAAGGCGTCACGGCCTCGTAGGAAAAATACTGACGGGCGAGACGGTAATTCCACTGCACCATTTTCTGCCGCCGGGGCGGGTCGGTCAGCACTTGCAGACACGTCTCGACTGCTTTGTCCGTGATCTTTTCATCAATCTCCACCAGATCAAACCCCAACGGGCCAATATCTGCGCGGTAAACTTCGTACCGGTTCACCAGCGCGGGCAGACGAAAATAAATCGTTTCGATCAGGGCATTACCAAACCCTTCGATCAGGCTGGGGTATGTCACAAAATCGGCATGGATATACGCGTCCCAAAGGGAATAAACCTTCTCGTTCCCCATCATTCCCCGTTGCGGGGCGAAGCGTTCGGCGGCGTACAACATCGGAACGCCCGCGTCCGCCGCGCGGTGTTGCATCTCCCGCAAATAATCCAGCCCCTCATCCCCCGCGTGATGTGTGATGACCAGCACCGGTTCCTTCCCCAACCGCGCCAGGTTTTCCGGGGTACGCAGGTGGCGCAATAACTCAATGGAAAGTTCGATCCCCTTGCGAGGAATGACGCGGGTGGGTTGCAAAATGAACAACTGATCCGCACCCAGCCCCAATGCCTCGCGCAAATCCTGATTGAAGGCATCCACGCCGGGCGCGGGGGTCGCAAAGTCGAAAATGTTCGGCAAAACGTCGCTTTCCACCCCATTGCGTCGGGTGAGTTCGCGTTGGGCAACAGAGTTGATCACGAC
>JABWBV010000316.1 GCA_013359445.1 Anaerolineales bacterium
GGGCCTCGTTCACCTGATTGTCCAGGTACACGAGCATCGCGGGGGATTTGGCGGAGGCGTTCAGCAGGTCGCGGAAGTTGCCGAGGGCGTGTTTGCGGATGACTTCGCGGTCGTCTACCACTTTGAGGTACCAGCAGTCGCCTTTTTCGACGGAGATGTTGAAGTGATCCGTCCAAAACTCGACCATGACTTCGGACAACTGGCGGCGCGTGTACACCTGCCGGAGTAGAGTGGCCTGCCGGAGCGGGGCGATCACTTTATCAGGATCGAATCCGTCAAAAAGTTGTTCGCCCAGTTCGTAGAGGGTGGCGGCGTCGAGCTTGAGCAGGTCAAAATCGTGCATTCGCCAGTCGAGGGGGCCGTCGTCAATCGTTTCCGGGGCCAGTTGCTCTTCGATCCACGCGGCGAGGCCGATTTCGGCGACGCGCTGACGTTCGGATAGGCGCGGGCCAAAGGTGAGGCGGCTGAGGGCGGTGAAGTCGTCGGGGGAGAGAGAGGGAAAAGGGGACGCGGAGAGGGTTTCGACCGGGCCACCGATCCGGGCATAGAGCGGTTGGCAGGCCGAAAGGGTGGCTCCGGCGGCGACGATTCCGGCAAGTTTGAGGAAGGAACGGCGGGAGAGGGGCATGGGAATAGTGAATTGTGAATAGTTAATTCTTAATGGTTAAGGGAAATGCGATGTGTGATACGTGATGCGTGATGCGTGAAACGTGATCGGTGGAAGCATCCTGAGCGGAGTGGGAATTGGCTCGACTCTGGAATTGACTCTTGTCCAACGCAGTCGAAGGATGCGGGCCTATTCGAGGGTTAAGAATTTTTAGTGAGCTTCCTGCCCTTCGTGGATCAGCAGTCCTGGGTTTTCAACGACAGGTTGCACGGCGGGGCGCAATTGGGCCTTCGGCATCCAATTGAGCAACGCAAAAATCGCCGCGCCCATCGAGGTGAGGATGCCAAGCGGGATGACGATGAACCAGCCCAACACCGGGAACGCGGCGGCGAACTCAAAGGCGACCGCTCCCCAGACGAAGGTGGCGATCTCGGACATTTCTGGCCGGACCCGGCGGGCGAGCCGAGACCCCATCAGCGCGGCAATCCCCGCGGCTCCGAAACTGGCAAACGTCAGGGCAAGGAAGATGCCCACCCACCCGAAAATTTTGGCAGGCGCAAACGGCAGGGCGAGCAACACCGCGATGGGGATGGTGAAGAGGATCGTGCCCGCGAGGCCCATCCAAAACGTGGCCCACGGGGTGCGCTCCACGCGTTTGCGGGCGCGCTCAACGAGGTTGGGGAACAGTAATGACCACGTGGTCAACATGCCGGGGAAGGCGAGGCCGGTGATCAGAAGAATGTTGAAGATGGCGATTACGTCGGACATGGGGGACTCCTTTGAGGGGGGATGCGTGATGTGTGATTCGTGAAACGTGATGAGTGATGTGTGGTTTCTGTTAGGGGATTACAGGGAGGTGGGGGAGAATGTTGCAGGAGTTTTTGGGATTAAAAAAATTCCGCATCTCCTTTCTTCCGCGACTCAAAAAGTCGCGGAAGAAAGGAGATGCGGAATCGATATGCAAGCGTTCCGCTTGCCCCCCCTTTATGGCTTTGCGTTAAAAAAGGGTACTATTCAGTCGGGAGCGTTTTCGGTTGGAAAAAGGTGAGGATAAATGCGCCGATGCCCAACAGGCCTACATAAATGAACAGGCCAAACCACCCCACAAACGGGGTGAGGCAGGCGAGGTACACCGTGCCCGTCCCCCAAACGGTGCGCGCTAGCGAAGATTTTTCAGGGAACAGGCGGTTGCCCGTAAGTTGGACCACTCCGCTCAACCCCAGTGAAAGGGCGGCGGCGAGCAAGCCTAAGACCATGAGACCGGGAATGAGAAAGATGCCATGCACGCGTTCCCCGAGGGCCAACGAAACCAGGCAGATAGCTCCGAAGAATAAAAAGTTGACCAGCCCCACAAAAAAGGCGCGAATGGGCGAGGTTTCTGCCATTTGGCGGGCGCGCTCTGTACGGACGGGGAATAGCGTTTGGAGGACGCTAAAGTAGGCGGCGAGGCAAAGCCCCATGAGCAGGGCAAGGAAAATAGCACCGATGATTTCTGACATTCAGAGACTCCTTTTTTTATATCCAAAAACATCTGTCATTTCCACTCACGGGAGAAATCCCTGCGGCGCGTGTCACAGGGATTCCTCGCTGTGCTTGAAATGACAGGATTGGTTCATTAGGTTCGTTTTTTAAGCAATAACCCATTTCCCACCAACCAGAGCAATCCAGTGGCGAGTAGGATGGGAATCAGGACGTTGATGGAAAACGGCAGGCTGGGGGATTGAAGGGCTTGAAACCCCGCCATTCCCTGTGCGAGCGTTTGACTGATCGTTTGCGTGAATTCGTTGAAAACCACACTCGCGTTGGTCAGCGGTTCGGGGAAAAAGTCGGGGGATAGGGGGAGGGCCGTGATCCACTCGGATTGCAGGATCGTTGGCAGGGCGAGGGCGACGAGCAACGCGGTGAGGGCGAGCTGACCCCACACCGCCCACTTCCACGGACGGGGGAGTACCACTTCCGGGCGGATGGCGCGGAGGACGGACTTCGAGAAATCTTTGGTCAACGGCAGGTCGGGCAGGTCGTCGAGCGTGGTAAAGAGGGCGCGGAGGGAGGCCGCGCGGGCGGCGCACCCCGCGCACGTGGCGAGGTGGGTTTCCACGTCAAAGGTTTGGGATGCGGATAAATATCCGTCCAGGTATTCGTTCAGGAGATCATCAGGCAGATGTTCAGTCATGTTCTAACCTTTCAGCCAGCATTTTGCGGGCGCGGAAGAGGTGGCTTTTGACGGTGTTCATGGGGAGTTGGAGCATTTTTGCCATTTCATCATACTCCAGTTCCTGAAAATGCCGAAGTTCGATCACGGCGCGATAGTGGGCGGGGAGGGCGAGGAGGGCCGCCCGCACGGTGGCCGCCTGTTGTTTGGCGATGAGGAGAGCCTCGGGGCCGGGATGCGGGGCGGGTTCCTCGAATTCCTCGTCGAGTTCGACATGCGGGGTGGCTTTGAGATTGAGCCGGTTCAGGCACAGGTTGGCGGCCACCCGCCGAATCCACGGGCCGAAGGGACGTTCGGCATCGAACATACTCAGGCGTTCAAACGCCCGGATAAATGCCTCTTGCGTCATATCTTCCGCATCGCGTCGCTCGCCCAATAAGCGGAAACAGACGTTAAATACGGAGACCTGGTAACGTTGTACCAGTTCGCCGTAGTCGTCTGTCTCGCCGCGCCGGATGTGTAGGACGAGTTCCCGGTCGCTCAGGGGGCCTGCGTTCATGGATATAGGATACTACAAGGTTGGGTGGGGAAATGTTGCAGGAAAAATAAAAAACTTCGGAGTTTTTGTTCCGAAGTCTTTTGTGAAGGTGAAGAAATTGAGGTCAAGCTACCGTCTGGGCGTTACCGCCCCGCCGCGGGTCGCCAGCCGCTGTCCAATGATCGCCCTCCCGCGCGACAGCGTGTGCCCCGCCAAAGAACATACTCCGTTCTGTCCAGCGGTTGACCTGGTAAAGATTGTCCAGGTGGAACGCCACCTCGGGGTCAATTCCCCCTTCTAATTGCAAGGTCTCTTCCTCGAAGTGAACGCGGGGGGCCAAAATTGCCTGCTCTAAAGGCATTCCAAAATCAATGAAGTTGACCACGGTTTGTAAGATCGCCGTTCGCAAGCGGTTACTGCCCCCACTACCAATGGCTAACATCGGGCGCCCGTCTTTCAGTGCGAGGACTGGCGCCATCATCGTTTGCAGGCGTTCGCCCGGTGCGAGCAGATGGAAACCTTTCGGGTGCAGATCCATCTCGCCCAGCATATTATTGAGGGTCACGCCGGTTTCGCCAAGCACAAACCCGGCATTTTCGCCCGGAGAGTGGGTGAGGGCGACGATCATGCCGTTTTGGTCGGCGACGCTGATGTGGGTGGTATTGGGAGGGGAGGGGGGCAGGGTTGGGTCGGGGGTGGTTTGGCCGCTGAGGGCGGATTTTAGCAAACGCCGGTAGTTAGCCAGATGGGCTTCACTCAGGAAATAATCGAGCGCCCCTTCCTGGTTACGTTTTACATCCCAACTGATCCGCGCCTGGTTGGTCAACCGCATCACCTCGGCCAGCAGGCGAATGTGTTCCACGCCGTGAGGCTTGACCCCGGAAAGAGAGTGTTCGGTAAGCAGTTTGAGTGAGAAGGCGATTAGTACGCCGCCCATCGAAGCGGAAGAGGGCAGGAGCAAGGTGTAATCCCGGTAGGGCACTTCAATGGGGGCCACCTGGTGCAGGGTGTAGGATTTTAAGTCCGTCGCGGTGACAAAGCCCCCTTTGCGGCGCTGATCCATCACGATAGCCTGTGCAATTTCGCCTGTGTAAAATAAATCAGGGCCGTGTTGGGCCAGTTTTTCGAGGGTGTTTGCCAGGAGCGGGTAGCGGATCACATCTCCCGCTTGCACGAGCTGGTCCTCGCGTTTGAAATAGGCCGCCAGGTCGGGGGTGTCGAGTAAGATGGGGGACACCAATTTGATCATGTGGGCCTGTTGTGCGTCGAGGGTTACCCCGGTGCGAGCGAGTTCGATGGCGGGGGCGAGCACGGTGGCGAGGGGCAAACTGCCTGCCTCCGCCAACAGGGCGCACAACCCTTTTACCAGGCCCGGCACGGCAACACTAGCCCGGCCAATATAAAACGGCTGACGTGCGGCCCCAAAGTCGATATAAATCCGGCGAAAGTCAATAATGCCCGAACCTTCTTCCCCGCCCATCCCAGGCATGGTAGAAAAGAAGTCGTACACGGTCGTTTCCCCGGTCTGTGGGTTAAAAACCTGCGCGATGCCGCTCCCGCCAATATTGACCAGAGCGGGTTCGGCTAGGCAGGAGACGAACGCGGCGGCGACAACGGCGTCTACGGCGTTGCCTCCTTGGCGGAGCATTTCAGCTCCAGCGTTGACGGTATAGGAGTTTCCGGCGGCGATTACACCTGACATAAGATTGGTTGATTGGTTAGTTTGTTGGTTTGTTGGTTTGTTGATTGGTCAGTTTGTTGGTTAGCAGACCTGATTAATTAAACGCTTCGCTGACGATCTTTTCGGCTTCTTCTTGGATTTTGGTCAAATGATCCTCGCCTTTGAAGCTTTCGGCGTAGATTTTGTAGATGTTTTCTGTACCCGAGGGACGCGCGGCAAACCAGCCATTTTCGGTGACGACTTTCAATCCGCCAATCGCCTCGCCATTGCCGGGGGCGTGGGTGAGCCGGGCGATGATCGGGTCGCCTGCCATTGTGGTTGCTTTCACCTGGTCGGGGGTCAGGTTTTGTAACGCTTTCTTTTGGGCGGGGTTGGCGGGGGCGTCGGTGCGGCTGTACACGGGACTGCCGAATTTTGCTTCCAGCTCGGTATAGTGTTCGCCCGGATCACGTCCGGTCACGGCGGTGATTTCCGCGGCGATGAGATCGAGGATGATGCCATCTTTGTCGGTGGACCACACGGTCCCGTCCCGGCGGAGGAACGAGGCCCCCGCGGACTCCTCGCCCCCAAAGCCGAACGAACCATCCAGCAAGCCGGGGACGAAATATTTGAACCCTACCGGAACCTCCACCAGTTTTCGCCCGAGCGCGGACGCCACGCGGTCGATCATGGCACTGGAGACGAGCGTTTTGCCGACCGCCGCGTCTGCGCGCCAACCGGGTCGGTGCTGGTAGAGATACCAAATGGCGGCGGCGAGATAATGATTGGGGTTCATTAACCCGCGCGAGCGGGTCACAATGCCGTGCCGGTCGAAATCGGGGTCGTTGCCCCAGGCAATGTCAAATTGATCCTTTAGCCCGATCAGGCTCGCCATCGCATAGGGGGAGGAGCAATCCATGCGGATTTTGCCGTCTTTGTCTACGGTCATAAAGGAGAAGGTGGGGTCTACGTAGCGGTTGACGATGTGGAGGTCGAGCTTGTAGGTTTCGGCGATGGGTTCCCAATAGTGGATGCCTGCGCCGCCCATGGGGTCTACGCCGATTTTTAGCCCAGCGCGGGCGATGGCTTCGAGGTCAATGACGTGAATCAGGTCGTTGACGTAGGGGGTGATGAAGTCGTGGGCGTGGGTGGTGCTGGCTTGAAAAGCGCGTTGGAGCGGGGTGCGCCGCACGGGTTTGAGGCCTTCGGCGAGGATTTGGTTGGCGCGGTTTTGGATGGTTTTGGTGGTGGTGGTGTCGGCGGGGCCACCTTCGGGGGGGTTGTATTTGAAGCCGCCATCGTCGGGGGGATTGTGGGAGGGGGTGATGACGACGCCATCCGCGTAGCCGCTTGTTCGGCCTTTGTTGTAGGTGAGGATGGCGTGGGAGATGACGGGGGTGGGGGTGTAGCCCAGACCGGCTTGGTAGAAGACTTCGACGCCGTTTGCCGCGAAAACTTCGAGGGTGGTGGCGTGGGCGGCTTCGGAGAGGGCGTGGGTGTCCATGCCGAGGTAGAGGGGGCCGGTGTAGCCCTGGGCGGTGCGGTATTCGACGATGGCCTGGCAGATGGCGGCGATGTGATCGACGTTGAACTGGCTGGTGATGGAGGTGCCGCGATGCCCTGACGTGCCGAAGGCCACCTGATGGGACGGGTTGGTTGGGTCTGGGTGGTGGGTGTAGTAGGCAGAAAGCAGGCGTGGCAGGTTGGGGAGGATGTCGCGTGGGGCGGGTTTTCCGGCAAGAGGGTGCAGGGCCATAGGGTTTCTCCGAGTGGGGTTTGGTTTGATTATACCTATATTCTATATTCTATGAAGCGATAATCAGATTGTGCAGGTGAGATTGATTTTTGATCGAGTAAAATAGGAACATTCTTAGAAATGAGGAACGTGCCAGTGATCGTTTAGGGAGCGGATTCCCAGAAAAACCTGAACGAATAATCGTTTCGTTTCAATGGGTACAAGGTTATGGCTATGCAAATTAATATTTCTTTCGCTTTGCTTGGTTTACTTGGCCTGGGCGCAGTTGTTTTTGGCATCTACGTTTTTTTTCTGCATGAAAAATTGCGAGAAAAAAAGCGGTTGTTGATGGTTTTGCCTGATCCTGTGATTTTGATTGATGTCCAGCGGCGGGTGATTTATCTTAACCGGGCGGCAGAGCAGTTTATGGGGCTGTCCCATCCACGGGCGATTGGGCGTTCGTTGACGCAAATAGGGTTGGGAGAAAAGGATCAGGAGGTCTTGTTTAGTCGGGAGCGGGTGGCTCCTTTACAAATTCAGTGGGGAGGGGGCATTGAAGTTTCCCTGTCTCTTTGTTTATTGTCGTTACCTTTGTTTCTCCCCCATTTGAATGCTTCACCACACACTCCCCCGTTTCTGCTATTTTGTGGGAAGGGGTATGCCAAGGGGCTTCCGTAAAATTCCTATTTATAAATAAATACCTAGTATCTAAACCCTTTATTTTCATTATTTTCTTTTCGTGCATATGAACATGTATGTGAGGTTTTCAAGGGGTAAAGACAAATATTTTTAGGTATTTAGTAGAAAGGTTAATTTTGTGTCATGTTTTTTGCACAGGTTGATAAAAAAATCAAAAATGGAGGGGTCTATTATTGTTTTATCTTCCATAATTAGATGTGTTATTTTGTCCCTACTTATTTCTTCAAAAACATCATACAACACGGTTGCCCCATTAAAATAATTTTCATACCTAATCTCTTTAAAAAGATAATCCACACACCACCCATTGCGGGAACAAAAAGAGATTATGTTTCTTGTTTGTTCCTCTAAAAAAGCAACCTCCCCTGATGTTTCAACCCTTGCATACCCACATATTTTCTTTTTATTACCTTTCTTATAAATATTATAAACTGACTCTTCATCGTATGCGTATTGACCATTTATCTTAACTACTTTTTTTATTAACCCCTTTTTCGTGTATTGGTATAAAGTCTGCCTACTTATTTTTAATAAATCGAGAACCTCTTTTGCTTTCATTTACTCTCCTTTTGTTTACATATGTAATATAACAAATATTATAACATTTATAAAAATATATGCAAATATTTATTT
>JABWBV010000317.1 GCA_013359445.1 Anaerolineales bacterium
GCAAGGGGGGATGTACATCCCCCCTTGCACCCTTTTCGGGCTAACCTCTATCCTGGTTGAGTAGTTACAAGAGTTTCTCCCAAAAACAGGAGTCCGCCATGCAATTATTAGAAGACCGCGCGGCCAAAGGGGCTACCCCTGCCAGCACGTTGCTCGCTTTGCTGGGACGTATTGCTTTAGCCATACTTATCCCAGTCATCGCATTTTATGTCCTCATACAAGGTTTTCTTTTTCTCCGTGATGGAGAAGCCCCGAAGTTAGTGATCACCCTCACGGCCATTGCCTGGGGCGTAGGGGGCGTAGCCGTCTTATATTGGATTTTCAACTGGATTGTTGAAGCCCTGCCCGAAGTGTGGACTGCACGTTTGCAACCCTATATTTTCGTAGGGCCTGCGATGGCAATCCTGGTTTGGTTCCTGGCCCTGCCCACTGTGCGAACGTTTTATATTAGCCTGTTTGATCGGGATGGGCCTGAAGCAGGTGTGTTCGTTGGGCTTAAAAATTATCTAGCCGTCTTCACCGAATCGAACATGCTGGAAGCGTTTCGGAACAACATCTTTTTCTGGATTCTGATCGCCACGCCGATCACGGTCGTGTCCGGGCTGGTCATCGCCGCCCTGGCGGACCGGAGCAACTTCGAGCGGGTGGCAAAATCGCTCATTTTCCTTCCCATGGCGATTTCGTTCGTCGGAGCCGGGATTATTTGGAACTTCATTTATGAAGTCAAACCCCCGGATACGGAACAAATCGGCCTTTTGAACGCCATTGTGGTCGCTTTCGGCGGTGAACCCCAGGCATGGACAGCGTATGCCACGATTTCCCCCTGGAATAACCTGTTTTTGATCGTGATCGTGGTCTGGCTCCAGGCCGGGTATTCGATGGTTTTGTTTTCTGCCGCGCTCAAAGGGATTCCTGAAGAAATCATTGAAGCCGCCCGCATGGATGGCGCCACCGAGTTCCAAATTTTCCTTAAAATTATGATCCCTTCGATTATGGGCACAATTATCACCGTTACCACCACGGTCTTGATTTTCACGCTCAAAATCTTTGACGTGGTTTGGGTGATGACCGGGGCACAATTCGGCACGGGGGTGATCGCCACTGAGTTCTACCGGCAATCGTTTACCGCGCGCAACGCGGGGTACGGCGCGGCCATCGCTATCGTCCTGCTGATTGCGGTCATTCCTGTGATGATTTACAACCTGCGTCAGTTCCGCCAACAAGAGGCCTTCTAATGAAAAACTCCAAACTTCAACAAACGATTATTGTCAACGGCGTACTGTTTTTGGTCGTCCTGTTTTGGATGATTCCCACGATTGGCCTTTTTGTCTCTTCGTTTCGGGAACGTCTGGCTATTTCGACCACCGGGTGGTGGAGCATTTTTCCGCATAAAGCCTGGGTGCTGGTCGAAGAAGTTGACCCGAAAGCAGAAGGCCTGGATGCCACGGCCCCGATGGAATTCCGGGGGATTACCGCCACGTTTGAAGAAATGCGCGAAGGGGTCGAAACCTCCGATGGCCTCCGTATCCAATGGGTTGGAAACCGCCGCCTGGGTCGTATCGAAATCCAGGAAGAAATTTGGACGGTTAACTGGGATTTCACCCTGGATAACTACCGGCAGGTACTACAAGGCAAAGATTTTGAATACAGACACCCGGATGGCACCATCGAAGTCATTCCCGGCGACGATTTTTCCGGGGCGTTGTACAACAGCCTCGCGGTTACCGTGCCCTCAACCGTGATCCCGATCCTGATCGCCGCGTTCGCCGCGTATGGGTTCGCCTGGATGAAGTTCCCCGGACGGCGTTGGTTGTTCATTCTCATCGTCGCCCTATTGGTTGTCCCCTTACAAATTGCGCTGGTGCCTATCCTGCGGGACTTTAGCGTCTTGGGGATCAACGGCACGTATCTGGCGATCTGGCTGGCGCATACAGGCTTTGGCCTGCCCCTGGCGACCTATCTACTCTATAACTACATCAGTTCCCTCCCACGCGAGACGTTGGAATCCGCGTTTATTGATGGAGCTTCCCACTTCACCGTGTTTACCCAACTGATCCTCCCGCTCTCCGTCCCGGCGCTGGCCTCTTTTGCCATCTTCCAATTCCTTTGGGTGTGGAATGACTACCTGGTCGCGCTGATCTTCCTGGGCGGCGACCCCACCTATCAGGTGGTTACACAACGGCTGGCGGGCATCATTGGCTCGCGCGGCCAGGATTGGCATTTGCTCACTTCCGGCGCGTTCATCTCGATGCTACTCCCGCTCACGGTCTTCTTCTCCCTGCAACGCTACTTTGTCCGCGGCTTGTTAGCCGGGTCTGTCAAAGGATAATTTATGAATTTTTTGGTGCAAACAACCCAACCTGATCTGGAACACGAGGCCGCGCGTACCCTCGCGCGCCTCCTCCCTCGTTTGGAAGCCCGCTACGTGAAAGGGGAAAAACGCCCTGCGGGGTGGGCAGATTTCATTCGCCGCCTGCACGCGCACTTCCCCCGGTTGTTTGCCCTCTACTATTATCTCTATCGCGAAAAGTACGATTTTTTCTATCACCTCGAAAGTCTGCTCAACACCCTTGCCGACTCCTGGCTCGCGCGGTCTGCGGAACTTCAGGCGTTGGACACCGCCCGGGAACAGCACCCCGCCTGGTTCCAGTCTAATGAAATGGTCGGGGCGGTGTGTTATGCGGATTTATTCGCGAACGATTTGGCGGGCATTCACGCCAAAATCCCCTACTTCAAAGAACTCGGCATCACCTACCTGCACCTCATGCCCCTCTTCCGCGCCCCTGATGGGGAAAATGACGGCGGCTACGCGGTGAGCAGTTATCGGGAAGTCCACCCCCCGCTCGGCACGATGGACCAATTGGCGGACCTCGCTCGCGCGTTTCGGGCGGAGGGCATCAGCCTCGTGCTCGATCTCGTGTTCAATCACACGTCCGACGAACACATCTGGGCTAAAGCCGCCCTCGCGGGAGACCCCGATTCGCTCGACATCTACCGCATCTACCCCGACCGCACGATCCCCGACCAATACGAGCGCACCCTCCGCGAAATCTTCCCCGACGAGCACCCCGGCGCATTTTCGCCCCTTTCCCAATGGTCTTCTCCGCCCTCTCCCCAAGGCGGGAGAGGGCGGGGTTCGGAAGCCGAACCCTGGGGTGAGGGCTGGGTCTGGACGACGTTTCACCGCTACCAGTGGGACTTGAATTACGCCAACCCCGACGTGTTCAACCGGATGGCGGGCGAAATGCTCTTCCTCGCCAATGTGGGCGTGGAAGTGATCCGGCTGGACGCGGTCGCCTTTATCTGGAAACAAATGGGCACAAGTTGCGAAAACCTGCCCGAGGCGCATATCCTCATTCAAGCCTTCAACGCTGTCGCGCGCATCGCCGCCCCCGCCCTGCTTTTCAAATCCGAAGCCATCGTCCACCCCGCCGACGTGGCGCGGTACATCTCCCCGGAAGAGTGCCAGCTTTCGTACAATCCCCTGCTCATGGCCCTGCTCTGGGAATCCCTCGCCACCCGCAACGCGTCCCTGCTCCGGCTTTCGATGAGCGAACGGTTTCAGATCAACCCCGCGTGCGCCTGGGTCAACTACGTCCGCGTCCACGATGACATCGGGTGGACGTTTGCGGACGAAGACGCGATCCGGTTGGGGATTGAGGGATACCCTCACCGACGGTTTCTCAACGAGTTTTACATGGGGCGGTTCCCCGGCAGTTTTGCCCGCGGCCTGCCCTTCCAATACAACCCTAAAACCGGAGACGCCCGCATTTCCGGGACGTGCGCGTCCCTCGCGGGGCTGGAAAAAGCCCTCGCCGAGGAAACTGAAGTCGAAGTGTCCCTCGCGTTGGGGCGGATTTTGCTCATTCACAGCATCATCCTCAGCATCGGCGGCATCCCGCTATTGTATTTGGGCGACGAAATCGGCACACTGAACGATTACGGCTACCGCGACGACCCCGCCAAAGCGGAAGACAGCCGATGGGTTCACCGCCCCCGCGCGGATTGGAACGTGTACGAACAACGGCACAACGCCGGAACCCTGCCCGGACGCCTGTTCCAACCGCTTTCCCACCTCATTCACCTTCGCAAGTCCACCCCCGCCCTCGCCGGACACGACACCCAAATCCTCGATGTGGGCAACCCGCACATCTTCGCCTATGTCCGTCAGCATGAAAGTGACCACGTTCTGATCCTGGCTTCTTTCACTGAACAGCCCCAAACCATTTCATGGAACGAGTTCCGGCTACAGGGCTTGACGGGGACGTTGATGGATTTGGTCAGCGGTAAGAAGTTGGAGCCAGGGCAGGATTTGGAGTTGGGGCCGTTTCAGTTTGTGTGGTTGAAAATCGGTTAAAATCAGGGGCTATATGAAACAGGCGACACTTTTGGAAGATGACCTCCGCGCCGAATATGATGAAACGCTTTTGAAAAATGGTGTGAGGGGAAAATATGTGGAGAAATACCAGGTCGGAGTAGTATTACTGGACGCAGACGCAACCTCTTTGCTAACTACTGAATCGGTCATTCATACCATTCAAAGGAGCGAAACAAATGCAAGTATCTGAACTCCCCAACACCGTCAAACAGGCTTTAGGGGTAGAAGCAGCAACAGACTTATTGAATTGGCTGGAAAACGAACTTGAAGCCCATCAAACAAAAGAAGTTCCTGTCTCCGCGTTCATTGCCCGGCAAAAAGTCAATGTGTTGATGTTAGAAAACGTCAGCAATCTGCTGTTGGCGGGGGTGCCAGTTTTGATCAACAAAGGAGGTGAGCGGCAGGTCTGGAGCGTTCCAGTAGATTTAACCTATCCCTCCAAAGGACGGGTGGGGAAAGTGGGCGAAATTGACGTGGACGCGGTTTATGGGGATATCCACTTCGATCAACAACTACTGAAACAAATTACTCTTGTTGCACAAAGAATGACAAGAAAATCAATATCATAAACATCGCTGATAAAGCAACAAGCCGCATGCTTATATCACATGCGGCTTGTTTGTATTCAATATTGCACAATCTTTCTAAGAGAGCGTCTGAAAACTCCCGGCCCAACCCCTAAAGGTTTTCCCCGACAGGAAAATCGTCCTAAAAAGGTGCATTTTTCGTCGGGAAACGTGACCTAAACGGGCAAAAAACCTTTAGGGGTTGAGTTTTCAGACACTCTCTAAGACTCGTTCTGTTGATGCTTACTCATCATAAAGAAACTCAGTGGGCCAAGAACAGGAACAAGGATGATGACCAATACCCATACTGCCACTGCTGTTCTGTTTAAGAGAGTGTTTCTTAAGTCATTTTGTCGATAATTTTAACATGCGGCGAATGCTGGCGAGATAGACAACGGCTTCGCTGGACGACACGGTATGTTCATAATCACGGGCTAAACGGCGATAGCGTCCCAGCCAGCCAAAGGTGCGCTCCACAATCCAGCGATGAGGGAGGATTTCAAAGCCCTTCGCCTGATCCGAGCGGCGTACAATCGTCAGCTTCCATCCCAATTGCTTGCGGACTTTTTCCACGATATGGGCATACGCCCCATCCGCCCAGATCAGTTTCAAGCGGCACCACCGATTATGGACATTCTGCTTGATCTTATTGAACAAGGTCTGCAAGGTTTGGAAGCCACCACTCCCATCTTGCACACTCGCACTATGCACGACAACCAACAACAGCAAGCCTAACGTATCCACCACGATGTGCCGTTTGCGTCCAGGCGTCTGCTTATGCACATCAATGCCGCGTTGTTCCCCGCCTTCCGAAGTTTTCACGCTTTGGCTATCGATAATCGCCGCACTCGGCTTCGGCTGACGTCCTTCTTGGACACGCACATGCTTCACCAAAGTGTCGTTCAGGCGGGTCCATACCCCCTGCTACTTCTAACGCCGAAAGTACCCATACACCGTCTGCCAAGGCGGGAGGTCTTTGGGTAACATCCGCCATTGGCATCCCGTGCGGACGACATAGAAAATTGCATTGAGGATTTGCCACATTTCCCAGGTGCGTGGACGACCGAGGACATATGCAGGAAAAAGATCCGCAATCAGGAGCCATTCGGTATACTTCAAGTCAGTCGGGTAGGTTTGGGTGAATTTAGTCATTCCCTAATCTTACCCGACTACTTAAGAAACACTCTCTAAGGAAAGTTTGTGGTTGAAGATCCGTTTCTAAATCCTGTTCAGTGTTTGTTTCTCAAGGGCTTGTCTGCAACGCCCTTCTCTCTGCTATTTTCTTGATCAGGTCTTCTTGGGAAAAAGAAACTTGTCCATCCACAGAAAGCCCATGGTAAAAACCATCCTTACCCAGTGTAAAATACGAATAAAGAGGAGCATTGGTCTGTCGCAAAACTGTCTGCATCCCATCACGCCAAGCGATTTCTGTTCTTAAGGCAAAGAATAACACTTGATCACCTTCTTTCATATAAACAGTTCTTTCGTTTGCATCAAAATCGCCAACAGTGGGAACAATCACCTGTACTTGCTTGCTGAGTCCAAGGGTATCCACAATCGGTTGAACCATATCTAATTCCAGGTTATGGAGTTGTAGAGCGACCTGCTCAGGAGAGCTCCCTATCCAAAATTCGCCGCTATCCTGGTTCCATCGAGTAGGTGAGATGTTAATTACTTTCCCAATAAAAATCGCATTTGATATGTCAATCATATAGTCCAAAGGAAATATAACATAGTCTCCCTCCGTTTCAACCAATGGAATATTAGCGATAGGAGCGCTTCCCTTTGGTTGGTGTAAGCGAAATTCCAAGAAAGTCATGGCCAAACCGATAAATAGTCCAGTTACTAATGCACGAAACAGAATGAGTTTTGTTTTGCCGTTCATGATCTTTATTCTCCAAGAACATTGTCTTTTCATTTATGGGAACACATAGTTATTGGTTCTTCGATTCTTTCAGGGGGCAACAATAGATGGATAAGCAGCTGACACACCGTTCTTATCATCTGTTGCTAGTGTTCGCCTGAAGGTTGTCCCAGGTACAGCTCCCTGGCACATAGTTGCCCGTGCAGGGTTGGAGCTAGGAGTGGGACAGTATTGGCTTTGGGGATGATCTAGCCCAAGACCGTGGCCGAATTCGTGTGCAGAAACTGACCGCGCATCTATTTGGTTAGAACCAGGGGTTCCACTACCGGTATACCAACTTTCAGCAGAGTCGAATTTAATATCGAACCCGTTAAGGTGACCATCACCTGCGAAACTTGGAGTAGTTTGTCCAACAAGATTGCCTACTCCATCAATCCCACCATATGAAATTTCATTGCCAGATGAGGTGTTATAAACAAATGTCCAACTGGAAGTAAGTACATTTGTCCACACCTGTCCGCCAAAATTAGTCGGCGATTGCCAAGCGGTTGGCAGGCTTGAATGATAACGGTATGTGGCACTCTCAGTTGCCCATGTAGCGTAAATAATATATGCTCTGGCAACGTTCCAGGTACTTATCGCAACTATGAGAACGAGAAGGGAAAAAATAATTCTTCGAGGCGTGTAGTTTTTCATCGAATTAACTCCTTGTAAAAGCTTGAAACACAATAAATAGCTTAAAGGAAAACAAAAGGCAATTTCTTCATCACACAATATCTCCTAAATGGAATGAGATTTTCAGCCCAACCGGGCTACGAGCAACTTTGCTCTTTCAGCTATCATCTTAATTCCAGCTCTCCCTTTCTGCCTATCCTCAGAATTTAGGATTTTCCAACGCAAACCTTCACTCCTCTCCCAATCCATGCTTCTACGCCCAGGCCTGGAGCTTTCTTGCCCCACTCGCACCCACTTTTGCACCAATATTCTGCAAATGCTGGTTCACCGTACATTCCGCAATTCCTAGCGCAGTAGCAATTCCGCGATTACTCTCTCCCCGCGCCAAACAACACAACACCTCTTTTTCTCGTGGTGTCAGGAAAGGAATGGGATTTTCTTCATTTTGTTGTAAACTTTGTTCTATCATCATGCCTCCTTACAAAAAACCGCGCTGCTTCACAATCATTATAAACGCCAGTATCGCTTGGTTTTTT
>JABWBV010000318.1 GCA_013359445.1 Anaerolineales bacterium
GTGACAAGCGGCTGGAGGGGCAGGACGGTGGGGGTTGGCGTGACGGTGGGTGCGGGCGGGTTCGTCGGGGCGAGGGTGGCGCTGGGGATAGACGTGGCGGTTGGTGCGGTGGTAATCGTCAAACTGGGGAGGGGGGCGGGAGTGTTCGTGGGTGCGGGTGAATTTATCGGGGTAGACGCGGGATTACAAGCGGTCAGGATCGCCAGCAGAAAAGAAATGGCAAACAGGCGAAAGGGGGTAAGAGTTTTCATCAGATAGCTCCTTTTTTGGCACAGCGTTACATACGCCCATCTTCCCATGTGAAGCGAGCACGGAATAGCCCATACTTGTGTCACTCGTGTGTCACTCGATTTCGGGAGTGGCTTTCCCCCGGATCGTTTTTTACGGCACATACACCGGCAATTCCTGCACCAAAAACGCCCCTTCCGCCGACTTGATCACCGTGTATTCAAACTGCGAAACGGGGGGCATTTCTTCTTCGGTCGCGCCACAGCAGGGGCCGAGGACGAAGAGGGAGCCGTCGTCGTTTTGGAATTCGACGAGGAAGTGGAATTCCGTTGGGGAGACTTCGGTTTGTTCGACGAGGGTTTTGATGGGTTTGCATTGCAGACCGTTGAACTCGCACCCGTTTTTGAACAGGGCGGCGTGATCGTCGGGGTTCAGCTCGGGGTTGTAGCCTTGCAGGACTTCGTAGGAGCCGCCGTAGTGGGCGATGGCTTGCTCATATTGGCCTGCGTGCAGGGCGTTGAAGTATTTGTTCAGGGATTCTGCGGCGCGGGCAAGGTCGTCGGAGGCGGAACTTGATAGCGGGAGGTAAACCGCGTGGGTCGCGGGGGGATTGGTGGCGCAGGCGGTGAGGAAGATGAAGAGGAGAAAAGGGGAGAGGGAGAAGAGGAGACGGGAAGAACAGGTGAAAAGGGAACGGGGTAAGGATTTTTGGGGAAACATACTTCCTCCTACAATGGTTCAGAAAAGGTCACATGGTTCGTATTGTGTATTCCGTAAGGCCCATTTACGGAATACGGAATACGCAATATGGCCTCTGGTAATAAAACGAGTTGTACGGAGTGAAGAATCACCCCGTGCTTTCATTTTACTATGTCACGCAATAGGAAACCTTCCAACAGCAATTCTCGATTTTATACCGTACATCTAATTAAGGAACGGCGTTCGTGCCTTTCAATTCAGCCTCTAAATAGGGAAGGGCGAACGCCATTCCTTAAAATGACCTCACTGAATCCAAAAGCGGCCCTTAAGGAACGCCGTTCGTGATGAGCATTGCTGGCTTTCCACGCCCCCGCCGAATGGGAATTCGGCGTCTGAAACAGAAAACCGGTTGAAACCGGTTCGAGAAGGGCCGCGCAACCCGTTTTTATATGTTGACGAATGCTTCCGCCCGTCCCCGCCCGGGGCTAAAGCCGCCGGACTACCCAACCACGCCGGATAAATCCGGCTCTTTTCAGCCCGTTTCAACGGGCGTCGTTTAATAGCCGGGGGACTTCATCCCCCGGCGGGCCTTGGAATCATTCACCCCCGGTTTTCATTAACGAATTCCCCCTCATCGTTGGTCGCTGAAAGGATCATCCATGTCGTTGCGAAGTTTATTTTTATGGATAAATCTTCCACCCATAAGGATAACTTTTCCATCCATCTCGCTGAAAGGATCATTCATGTGGATGGAGAGATCATCCATATGGATTACCTTCCCATCGAGATGAATGATCGTTCCATCCGGGTGAATTATTCCGTAAACTGATCCCAAAAATAGGAACTTGGGGGAATCAATAGGAACGCATAGGAATTCCCTTGATTTCCCCCCAATTTCCTCAAGTTCCCAAAAGTTCCCCAAAAGAACCTACAGAAACCCATACACCCGTCTCTTCAAGCACTTGTGGGAACTAATAGGAACTCATCGGAATTCCCCACTGTTCCCCCCAATTCCCACAAGTTCCCACCAATTCCCTTCCCGCCTCACGGCACCCACGACACCACCGGCCACTCAAACTCCACGCCCACATCGGGCAATTCAACCAACCGGGATTCGCCCGTGGCGACGTTGATCACGTAGAGGCGGGGGATGGTGGGGGTTTGGGCGAGGGCGGGGACGAGGAGATATTGGCCGTCGGGACTCCAGATATGCTGGCAACCGCCTCCCCAATCTCCGGTAAAGACAGGATGTGGCTCACTCCCATCGGGTCGGATCAGATGAATTTGGCAAGAATACCCATCACCGCTAGTTAGCGAGAGCCACTCCCCGTTTGGGGACCAGCTCGGGCCGACGGGCGAGGGAAAAGTGAAGGAGAATTCTGTGTTATCGGCAATGGTAAGAATTCTGATTTCCGAATATTGGCCGTTTCGCTCTGCGATGGCATAAACAACTTTTGTTCGATCAGGAGAGAGTGCAAAGGCTCCGTAAAAGGTCGTGTCAGGATTCCAGACTTTGGACAGCAGGGTTTGGATTTCGCCGGTTTGCAAATCGTAAATTTGCAGGTCTTCGGCGAGCGTAGGAGATTCTTCGCTGGTTTCATTATCCAGGGTTGTCGTCATCAAAATCCGGTGATCGTCCAGCCAGGCAATCGGCGTTTTGATTTCACTGGTACCGTCCATCAACGTTTGCCTTTCCGTACCGTCGGCACGCGTCAACACAAGCGAGTAATTTTCCGGTCGCCCCGCTGGTACGCCCACAACCCACTCTCCATCTGGTGACCAAACAGGGTTTCCAAAGAACGGTGTGTCTATAAGCTTCCAACTCTGGGATAAACGAGTAAACAACCAATTTTGTAATTCCGAACTCATTAACGTATAGATCATACGAGAGCCATCAGGAGACCAGGAAACTTGAGGCGCAAACTCCAGAGGCGTACCAGGAACCGATTCTAAAGATGGGCAAGGGTTACCAGAAACCAAACAACTTGCCGGAAAGCGCCAAAAGCCCAATGGCTCGGTCATACTTGATTTTTCAAGATCTAAATAAATCTCCCCACTCGCCAATGATGTATCCGCCTCCCCCTCTGGCATCGGCGTCACCACTTCCGTGAAAATATCCTCCGCTGCGACCGCAAACGCAGGTGGAAACGCCGCGAGACGGTTGAAGGTTTCGGGGTGAAAGGTCAGGTCAAATTGGATATTAGAAATCAGATATTCATACGTCAGCGCGCCATCGCCGCCTTTGCCGTAATTTTGCTGGTGGAGAATCACGCCCGTCACCGTATCCACCCAAAACCGATCCGTGAGCGGGCCATCGGGACGATTCCACTCGACAACGAGGGTTTCCCGCCCCGCGACGGTTTCAATCGCAATCGGGCGGTACGTCCCCCCGCGTTGCGCCAACCCGCTGGGGAACAGCAAACTGCTCAACGGCGTGGGCATGATCCCGGTCATCGGGTGGGGATATACGGTATCCGATTCCGTCATCGGCGGAATAAAATTCTCCAACCCGTACCCGGACAGGTCCTCACCCGTGCGGGTCATCTGCCCATCGCTGATCCACAACGTCGCGGGAGTCCCGTCCGCCTTGCCACTCAACACTCGCGCCTGAGCTGGTTGGTTGACCCACACCTGCACCCGTTGAACCGCCGGTGTCCCACTGACATAATCGGTAATCTGCGCGTCCGCCCACAGGGCTTGCCAGAAGGTGTGGCTCAAAAGGATGCGCTGGCGGATGGTCTCGGAGTCGGATTCGAGGGTGAGGGGGGCGGGAGGTTCAGCAGTCGGAACGGGCGGGGGATACCCGGGAACGGGTGGGGGATACCCAGGGAGTTGAGGGGTGTCAAATCGCCAGCTTGCGAGCAGGGAATTGACATCATTGGCTGTCGCATCAGAAATTTGAGAACCACAATAGATTTGGATACTCAGCATCCGCTCAAACTTATTGAATCCAAAACTTTGCCCACCGTTTTCGCGGCAATCTCCAGCTTGCCAGAGACCTGACAAGTCAGAGCCAGGATATTCGGCGTTAAGCGTCCCAGGTTCACTGATTGCTGGCCCGCCACTTTGCCACACCAGGACGATATACGCGCCATCTTGCGGAATTTGTGCTAAGACAGACGCTGAGCTATACGTATAGGAGGTCACATCCTGACTTTCCTGAACTATGGTTTCCTTTACCCAAAAACCTTGCTCACCCCAACTGTTGAAAGCAACTACGCCTGTGAAGGGATTGGCTATATATTCTTGCCCTTCATAAGCCGCCCACCCATCCGGCACGGTGACTTCGAGGTGGTTGGCTTCGGAGCGGAAAATTCTGGGGACTAACTCGGGGGGGTTTAATGTTGGGGAACTGCCAACATCCGGAATCCACGAAACATGTGGCAGAACATCCTGAACGCCCACACCTGGAATTTCAATCTGACGTGTGGCATTATCAGACGCGTCGATCAAGTACAAGACGGTTTTATTCTCTTGTGCAAGCGCAGGGACAAGCACATACCGCCCGTCGGGACTCCAGGTTGCATCACAATTTCCTGCCCAACTCCCGGTAAAGAGGTAACGGGAGCCAATATCTCCAATTTGAACCTGACAGGTTAAAGCAGGATCTATTCCTGTCGTCATGGCAAATTTCTTTCCATCGGGTGACCAGGTAATATCCGTCCACGTATCGTCAACGGTGACAGTAGACTGTTCACCTGTACCCAGGTTGAGTATAGCAAGCTCCGTTTCCTTGGGTTCATCGCCAATTGACACGAAGGTATATACGATTTGGGACTTGTCTGGAGAGAGATCAATGCCGGATAATCTCGAATTTTCACGCGAAAGCACATTGACAGGAGCCAGTTCGCGAATGGTTGAAACGGCGCCCGTGCCGATTTCATACTGCCGAAGATCATAGTGAACCACTGAATTTGTGTCCTGATAGGTTTGGAAGAAGAGCCAATGAGTTGCATCTGTCCAACCAATCGGGGTATAAAAACCCGGAAAATCCGTCAGGATTTCCTGCCATTCACTCCCGTCGGCTCGGGCCAACAGCAACGCGGTCGAGGGAGAGTTAATTTTGTCATAGAACATCCCAATCAGCCACTTCCCATCCGGCGACCAAATCGGGGTGCTGATGAAAAGGGGCGTATTCATTTGCGCCCAAGTTTGCCCATTCCTATCAAACATCCAAACTTGTGCTTGAGAGTATGTAAAAATCGAGATGACTTTTGAAAAGTCCGGCGACCATTCAAATAACGTATTCAAACTCCCCTGCGGAACATTGGCAACTGCCTCCGGGGTTGGGCAGGTCATATTTTCGACGAGACAATCTGCTGGGAAGTAAACAAAATTGGGATTGGATGCGTTGTTCCCGTCCAAGACTAGATACACATCTCCAGCCCCAACAGGAACCACAGGTGAATCGATTTCCGTAACTTCTGCGCCAGGAGTTTCCAACCCCAACCCCACCTGCGGAGTCGTATTCGACAACACCCACCCCAACCCAAACACAATCAGCAACAAAAACGCGCCAAAGGCCAGCGTTCTAAATACGTTTGAAAACCTTGTATTCATTTCTTTCCTCTTATTTTGAACAGGTAATTCACGTTTTGCGCGAGCAAGCAAACGGGCGCGGGTCGTCAACCTGGCGCGACTGCGCGTGGAAAAGTCGGCGGCGGCGAGTTGGCGAGCGGCGTCTAAGCGTTGGGGGTCCGTTCCCGCTTGGGGCGCGTTCCCCTTCAACACGTCATCCACATCCCGGTTGAATTGGTCAGTTTTTTCTTGCTCGGTCATAGTTCATTCCTGACAAGGTACATAAGGGCAAGGTGCATAAGGTAGATAGGGTAAATAGGGTATATACGGTATCTACCTTATCTACTTTATTTACCCTATCTACCCTCCCCCTCCCTTCCCCAACGCCATCCTCAACTTTCCTAACGCCCGGTACACAATCACACCCACATGCCCCTCGCGCAAGCCCAGATTCCGGGCGATTTCGCGGTTCGTCAGGCGGGCGGCGAACTTCAGGCCAAGGATATCGCGCTCGCGGGCATCCAACCCGGCGAGGGCGGTGAGCAATTCCCGTTCGTCTTCGCACGCGAGCAGGGCGGCTTCCGGCCCCGGTTCGGGCGCGGACACCCCGCGCAGGGCCTCCAACGTCAGCCAACGAAAACGGTGCGCCGCGCGGTAATGGTCGTTGATCACGTTGCGGGCCAGGGCAAACAACCAGGGAGCAAACGGCCCCTTTTCGGGCGCGTACTGGCGTATGTTCGTCAGCACTCGCTCGAAAATTCGGGCGGTCAGATCGTCCGCGGTGTCGTCGTCGTCGCACCGGTAACGGGCATAGTTAAACACCCGTCCGTAGAAACAATCGAACAACGCCCCAAACGCCGCGGGATCATTCGCCGCCCGGACTGCGAGCTTGTCGCTTACAGGCGCATTTTCGTCAGCATTCATCGTTTTGTACGCGCATACAGTTTCGCCCGTTAATACGAGAGGAGGAAGGAAAGTATTACAGAATTCCCCGATCAAATCAGCAAATCAACAAATCGGCAAGGGAGGGGAAGGAGGGGAGATAAGGAGAGAAGGAGAAAAGGAGAGGGGGCGGGTGGTGGGAAGAGTTTGGGGCGCGGTGGCTGGGAGGCACGCGTAGAAGGAAGAGAGGGAGAAGATCATGGGGCGGATTCACAGCCAGTGGTGCCTTCCACATCCGAAAAATCGGGGAGCGGGGTTCCCCAAGCTATGAGTGGCGATTCTGCCGTATAGGCGTACCCTTCATAGATGACAGCCCCATTGTCTACCTGAAGAACGATGATGTTGGCTGGAGTAGCTCCCGCGTCTACGGGATTTGCCTCTGTGGGCAGAAATGCGAGATATTTCCCATCGGGACTCCAAAGAGGGGGGGCGCTATTTGTGTTCATTTGTGAATAAAGTTTCTGAATTTCCCCTGTGATGGGAGAAAGCAGCCATAATGCACACCCATCGTTACTACAGCCACTAAATGCTAAACGGTTGTCTGTGGGAGAAAAGGCGAGCGACATGACTGCAACGAAATCGGGCAATTCGTAAACCTGGGAAATGTTTTCCACGCTAAACCAATGTAATACATCAAAATGATAGGCAAAGGCGAGCCACGCTCCATCGAAGGACCGCACACACCATCCACCGGGGGTAGCTCCTGGGAGGGTAACGCCAAAATCCACCTGCCCCAAATACTGCTCCCCCGCGTAAATATCCGCCCACGCATTGGGTTGATTTGGGTTGCCCGTAAACGTCCACTCAAAAGTCAGATCACTTTGTGCGAGCCCGGGCGGGGGTTGGGGTTGGAAGGTGAGTGATGGCCCATAGACCCAGGCGGTTCCATCCGCACTTGCCTCATACACGATCTGATACCTGTCAAACCCCTCGGTTGCGGCCAACACGGTTACAGGGGTTCCTTCTGTCAAATCTCCGATGACCTCATATTCCGTCCCTGACCCGGTGCGAAGGTTGCTGAATTCACCGTACAGCCCATTCACTGTCGCTTGTGCGGGGAAACGAAGATTCGCCGGATCAAATGGAACAACGATCAACACCATTCCCGGAAAAATCGCAGGCGCTTCCGGCGATAAACCATTCAGGGCGATCAGCGTTTCCACCGTCAGACCAAAGTCGGAGGCGATTTGGCTGAGGGTGTCCCCATCTTGGACGGTGTACGTACCATCGGGGTTGAGGGTGGGTTGGGAATCTTCATCCGTACTGGGCGCACCCGCGCACGCCGCCGCACTATCACTCGTGAGAACGGCCACGCCATACTTTTGGAGAATTTCGGTGGTATTCCCTGTAAACACAACCTCGCCCGTATCCGCACGGATGACTCTACCTTGTTGGAGATCGGTATTTTCGCTCCCAGCAGGAAGCAAATACGCCAGGTAATTCCCGTCGGGCGTCCAGGTTGGGCGGGCATAGGCGAAATCATTGGCGATTTTCTTCAATTCCCCGGTTTGCAGGTGATAGAGGTAGGTGCCGCAGTTTCCTTCCTCGCACGCGCTAAAAGC
>JABWBV010000319.1 GCA_013359445.1 Anaerolineales bacterium
ACCCCCAACGGCACCGAAATCATCCTGTGGGATATGCTAACCCAACGCGAAATTGGACGCCTTGCAGCGCATACCGACTGGATCAACGTCATCCGGTTTTCCCCCGATAGCCAACTTCTCGCTACCGGTTCGGATGATATGACGGCCATTGTGTGGAGATTGGTCAGGTAAACAGCTTTATCTCCGCACATGTAGGCGCTGAAGGAGTAAACATGCAATAACCATTCAGAATGGAGAGTCGTATGGCCGCTACTTAGGCCAATCTTTCAAACCCCGCTCTACGGGTCCACTTGCACACTCCCAAGATCAAAGCCCTTCCTAACCCGTTAAAAAGCCGGAGTGTGTGTACGAACATCGCTTGGATGGCGTCACAGAGGCGCATCTGATCGCCTTGGCCTGCGCAGAGCCCCCGGAAGGGGATGAACATTTGACCTTACGGCTCATCCAGGAACGGATGATCAAACTCGCGAACGTGGAGCAGGTCTCCGACGAGACCATCCGGACCACACTTACGGACGAAAGGGGATTGGGCACGGGCCATGCGTGAATGGTCAGACATGCATTATCCAGAAGCCGAGAAAATTGTCATGGTCTTGGATAATCTCAATACCCACTCACCCGCTTCGTTCTATGAAGCTTTTGAACCAGATGAGGCTCATCGTCTGGCGCACCGCTTTGAGTTTCATTACACGCCGAAGCATGGGTGTTGGCTCAATATCGCTGAAATCGAGTTGAGTGCGTTGGGCCGTCAGTGTCTAGCGAGATGCATCCCAGACAAGGCCAAATTAATCTCCGAAGTTGAGGCTTGAGAGAGAAAACGCAATGCTTCCGTTGAGAAGGTTCATTGGTGGTTTACCACCGCGGATGCTCGTATCAAATTTGCCCATCTGTATCCAAAGATTCAGGTTTGACCGACTATTAGCTTTGCCGGGCTGTCAATTTTGCCCCTTCCTATTGAACAATGATGGGTAAATAGATTTTGAATCCTAGAGGAAGTGTTGTTGGCGTGGGGGTATGACTGGCGGTAGGGATGAGGGTACTCGTTGGGGTTGGCGTCACGGTAGTTGACGGAGTAGGCGTTTGGGTGATAGTTGGTGTCGCGGAAGAGGTGGGAGAGGGGGACGGGGAGGGACTGGAAGTTTCTGTGGCTGTTGGGGTTAACGTAGGCGTAGGCGTGGGTGGGTTTGGAGCATATTCAAACGCCCCACCATCACATTCATTCGAGGAAGGGTTGTTATCTCCATCTACATTGCGGGCCACTCCGCGCTGATCTATGCCATTAATAGGTGGTGCTAGACAAGCGGCATCAGGAGCCATATCAATCGCCACACTACCGGAAATCAGGGCATGGGTCAGGGTGGAACCGCCGTTATCGGCTAAGATGATATCCAGTACGGTTTCGACTGAACCCGGAGGGATAATGTCAAGGGGGCCAGGGTTGAAATTGTATGATTGAGCACTTCCATTAAATCCCACCACGTTGTAATTATTTGCAGTGATCACACCTCCATTTTCCACTTCATTGCTATCTGCGTTATAGGTGTATGAAGAATTTCCTGAAATCAAACTTCGGTTCATGCTGATATTGCCCGTTGCCTGATTAAAAATACCTCCGCCAAAAGAAAATACCGAATTTTGACTGAGAGTGCTGTTGTTCACGCTTACTGTCCCCTCGTTGAAAATCCCACCGCCTCCCCAGGCATAATTGCCACTCAATGTGCTATTGTTTACCATCAAATTGCCATCATAATGATTAGAGATACCACCCCCCAAACTATACGAGCCAGTTCCCACATTGCCACTCAGTGTGCTATTGTTCACGGTTATGAAGCCCTGGTTGAAAATGCCACCGCCGCCACTCCCATAAAAACCCGCCGTATTACCGCTCAGTGTGCTATTGTTCACCTCTACAACACCGCCGCACAAGTTTTCGATGCCACCACCATAGATATTGACTGAATTACCGCTCAACGTGCTGTGATTTATCGTGATGGTTCCATACATCCCGATACCCAAACAATTACTTGCGTTTTCAATCCCGCCTCCAGCAATAGCTGAATTGCCACTTACAAGACTGTCATTCAAGATAGCCGTGCCATAATAATTAAAAATTCCACCTCCAGAATCATCTGTCGTATTGCCACTGATGGTGCTATTGCTCACCTCAACCATGCCATATGCGTTAGAAAGACCGCCTCCTTGATTAGCTAGATTCCCGTTAAGGGTGCTGTTCATTATAAGAACGGTTCCACCTTGATTGGAGACACCCCCTCCCCAAAAATCGGCAGAATTATTTTCAAAGGTGCTACCGTTCAATGTCATGGAACCCTGGTTCTCTATTCCTGCGCCGTTGCCCGCTGTGTTGCCATTGAAGAACGTATCATTTAAGATCGCGGTACCATGCGAAAACAATCCCCCGCCATTGAGATCGGCTGAATTTCCACTCAGGGTACTTTGATTAAGGATGAGTGTTCCATAGTTTGCAATTCCCCCCCCAAAGGAAGCAGTTCCCCCTGTAATTGTGACCTCGTTCAACGTCAGGTCGCCGGAGGCTTCTACAAAAAGCACCTGGAAAGTATGGTTGCCATCAATAGTATGCCCGTGTCCTTCCAGGGTTATTTCGCTTGTAATCGCTGGAAGCGGAGCGGATAAGATGACATCGGTTTGTAGGTCGAGAACATCCTCTCCATTCCCATCCGCACACCCACTGCCAGCCGCAGTGTCATTGTTTGCTGAATTGATCGCTTCCGCCAGCGTACAAACCACCCCATCCACTGTAATCACCGCCGCCCGTGCGGGGATTACTTGTCCCAAAGCGAGTAGCATCGCGGCCCCCGCCAGGGAGATGGCCAGCCGTTTCAGCAACTTGCGCTGGAATTTGCGCGGTAGATTTGCCAATTGCCGGTAGTAATGTTCAAAACGCGCAAAATATTCCGAGGGATTTTGCCATAAGGCTCTTGCCAATTTGGGTTTCCGCGCGGCCAACTGGCGGATTTGTGCTTGCCAAGTATGTTTGAACGCGAGTTTCGAATGGGTATCCATTTCTACCTCCGAATAAATACCAAATCTACGAGTTATGAATTTACAATCGTCCGGTTCTCGAACGCTGGCCCTCAGGGCCGGATCACGGAGAACTCTACTTTGTCAAATAAAAGCGTCAAACCGAAGATGATTCTTATCGCTGTTTTCATTGTTTTCTCTTTTTTAATCTAATTTGAGGATTAACTCGTTTGACCAGGTAAACTGGCTTTTTCCCGCAGAAATTCTCCCGCATGTGTAAGCGTGACCCCAAAAATCGCGGCCGTTTCCCGCATTTCAAAGGGGGTGTCGTAGCCCACGATCCAGTTCAACCCCATGAGATTTGAAGCCGCTTCTGAAAAGGGCCTTAACAACATTCTTTGGAAACGAAAGATGCCTGATGGGAGATATACGGCACGGACCGGGCGCCCGAGGACATTTTCATAATGTGCGACGATCTCACCCCAGGTAAGAATTTCCGGCCCCCCCAAAGAGAAAATCGCCTTCTGGGCTTGGGGATGCCCAAGCGATGCGACGATAAACTCAGCGACATCATCTAAGGCGATGAAGGCGTGGCGAACAGATTTTGGGCCAGGGATAAGGGCAATGCCTCGTTTTTCGATCAGGTTACCGACCCCTTTGATAAACAATTTTGAGAACCAAAAATCACGCCGGATGGTGGCGGCTTCTGCGCCGCGGAGGGGCAGGTAACTCCCGATAAACGCAAACCAATCATCCATAAAAAGGGAACCTCGGAAAATGGTGTAAGACAGGCCGCTTTTTTTAAGCCTTTCTTCGGTGCGCCGTTTAAATCGAAAAGTGAGCACGGCCTCATCAAACGGGGTGACGGCTACCGACATGAACACAAATTGTTTGACCCCATGCCGCTGGCAAGCCGCAATCAGGTGTTGGTACCCCTGATCTTCGATGGCGGCAAAGTTATATTTGCCCTGGGGAATGGTGGTATTGGCAGTTGCAATCACTACCTCTACGCCCTGACAGGCTCTTTCGATAGAAACAGGGTCGCACAAATCGCCAAACGCCAGCTCCACCCCGGCGTCTTGAAGGTGTTGGTAGTGCGAAGCTTGTCTGACAAAAGCCCGTACGGGCAGTTGTTTGACCATCAGCCGTCGAATAACGGCGGTGCCTAATTGTCCTGTGGCTCCAACAACGAGAATCATGGTGTCTCCTTTTTGATAGTGGCAATTGGCCGCGTCATAGATAACCCATCGGTTTTTGACGCATTAATTCGAGACTCTGTGCAAGACAGGCATGCGCCTCCGCTGTTTGGTCTCCTTCCCAAGCCTGAACAGCGCGGCGAAGCGCTTCCTCAACATCCTCTGGCATTTTCTGGCACCAGGGACTTAACAACACTTTTGCGTGTTCAATGGCCTCCCCCCACTTAGCCTGCCGAACAGCCAACCCCAATAACGGGCCAATGAAAAGAAAAACAACCGAATTTGCCTTGGGTGTAGGAAACTTAGCAATGGCGGTTTGAGCCTCCTGGAGATGCATGGTCGCTTGCGTCTCGTTCCCCTCGCGCCAGGCAACCCACCCTAATGAGCCATATGCACTGGCGATATAAAAGGCACTGTTGACTGGTTTTACCAGGGCCAAGGTTCGTTCGGCCCATTGACGTGTCATGCCAACATCCCCACGCTTACGACCAATGAGGGCCATATAATTCCAGCCGATAATTTGTGTCTCTAAATCCCCTACATGCTCTGTATCGCGCAATCCGCCAAGAAAATATTGTTCGGCCTCTATTAATTCATCCCGCCATAAATGGACAAACCCCTTGATCACTTTTGCCCGTCCTATCGTACGGCGATTCCCAGTTTCCTCGGCGGCAACAAGTTGTAACTGTGCCTGGTTTACCGTTTTGTCGGGAAGTTGGAAATATCGGTAATGACGTAAATCGGCGAGGGTCAGCGTCTCGAAGAAACGACTCCGTTGTGGCGCATCTCCATGCTTTTGAATAACTGGACCGACTTCTGTGACGAGCATACTTAATTCGGTCACCTGCGATGAGAAATAATAGACCCAACACCGATCCAATTGCAACTCAATCCACTCATAAAGCCAGTCCGAGGAGGGTGTCTCGGGAGGTGCCCCCAAACTTGCAAGGGCAAGCGCATAGTGGGCATGCATCTCTTCCATCTGTCTTGTCACGTTATAGGCCAACCCCAACCGCCGATAAAGACGGGCACGGGAAATGGCGTCAGCTTCAGCAATGAGGGGCAACGCAAGTTCAAAGGCTTGTTTGGCTTCATCTGCTTTCCCGATCAGGTTTAGGACGCTCCCTAATTTTTCGTACAGATTAGCCAGCTTTTCGCGGCGTCCCATTTCCAAGGGGTTCATGTCGCTATAAAGTTGTTCAATCTGTTCAATGGCGGCACGATAAAAAGCGATGGCCTCGGTGTTGGCGTAGGTGTGTTGAGCCCGCACGGCGGCGCGAGTGAGGTAGTGAACGGCTTTCTCATATGCTTCGGCGGCCCCATAGTGATAGGCCAAAGAAGGGGAAAGCTCATCCAATTGTTCGGGGAAAAGCATCTCTATCGTTCCAGCTGTTAGGTGATGCAATTCTTTGCGGCGCGCGATCAGCAAACTGTTGTAAGTCACATCGCGAGTGATCGCATGTTTAAAGATGTATTCGAGTTCGCCGCGCCATCGGATGAGTTCACGTTGTTGGAGCTCATCCAGGGCTATTTCCAGAGGCACTTCTGCGTGGTCTTGTTGCAAGAGATACCCCAGCACCACCTGCTGAAACACCCGGCCAATGACCGAAGCGGTTTGTAAAGTGTACTTACCTGCCGCAGGCAGGCGGTCTATGCGGGCGGCAATCACGCCCTGGAGCGTGTCGGGCACTTCCAACTGGTTAATAGCTTTTGTTGCGATTGCGCGTTCTGCATCCAAAATGACCAGGCCAGTGTCAATTAATGAACGAAGCAATTCTTCCAGAAAGAAGGGATTGCCCTCGGATTTACTGAGGATGAGGTGATGGGTGACTTCGGGCAGGTTTTCGATCTTAAGAAGATTATCTACCAAACGAGCACTCTCGATTTGAGACAGTGGGGAGAGCTCCACAACGCGATATTTTGTGCCCAAAGTCTCCTGGAGATGGCGATGCCAATCCCATTGATAGCCATCTTCCGGGCGAAAGACCATTAACAGAAGAAGAGGCATGGCTTCAGTCAAAGGCAAGAGGGTTTCAAGTAGCCCTAAGGATGAAGGATCAGACCAATGCAAATCCTCCCAGACCAGGACGAGCGGTTGTTTGGCGGAACAAGCGCGGATCAAATTGCTAAAGGCTTGACGCATCCGGTGTTGAATGGCGGCAGGTAACACATCTTTGAATAAAATGTCGCTTTCGGCATCCAAAGGAAGATCTCGTAGGCGAGCCAGGTAGGCAAACACTTCTTCCCATTGGTTTGGCAAGTGAAATTGAACAAAACTACGGAGAGCATTCTTAATTTCACCAAGGGGAGTATCGGGTCCAACTCCAATAAGGTTGTCCAACACACTACGCCCAACCCAATAGCTGATCCCTTCTGCATATGAAAGGGCGCGCCCTTCAGCCCAACGCGCCGTTTCCTGTGTAGCCTGCCGTACTTCAGAAACTAAACGACTTTTCCCCAATCCGGCTTCAGCAAGGATCGAGATCACCCCTCCCTTTCCAGAGGAAAGGGCTTGAATTGCATGGAGGAGGGTGTGCAGTTCGGCATCACGCGCGATCATGGGGGAACGTAACCCATTTAGCCCGCGTACTGGCCCAGGAACATCCTTCAACCTCAGCAGGCGGTGAACTGCAACTGGTTCGGTCTTCCCTTTTACGCGCAGGGGTGGAAGCATGTCAAAGTTGAACAGTGGGGCGGTGAGACGATGCGTGTTGGGGCCGACAAGAATCTGTCCCGCTTCTGAGGCGTCTTGCAAACGAGCGGCCAGATTTACCGTATCCCCCATGACAGAGTATTGTTGCCGTCCAGCCGATCCCAAGCCACCTGCGACCACTAATCCCGTGTTGAGGCCGAAATGCATTCCCAATTGAACATGGCGTTGAATGTTGAATGTATGAAGAGTTTCCATCATTTCAAGGGCCGCGCGCAGGGCGCGTTCCGCATCATTTTCGTGCGCTCTGGGCGCACCAAACAGGGCCATGATTTCATCGCCAATAAATTTATCTACAACACCCCCATATTTTTCAACCACAGGCACAAGCGCATCAAAACAATCATTCATCAGACTGCGTACATGCTCAGGATCCAATTTTTCCGAGAGCGCCGTGAAACCAGAAATATCTGCAAACATGACAGTGACAAGTTTCCGCTCACCACTAAGTGTTGGAATTGGTTCCAGGTCTTTCAACCTTTGGCGGAGGCCAACAAGTGCGGCCTCTACCGTCTCAGGCCCTAAAAGTACGCGTTGTGCTTCCAGCGTCGCAATTGCCGCAACAATTTGCTCACGTTCACCTGTGGATTTCGCTGTTTCGTGGGGCATGTTGAATTTATCCCTGGGATGCGCCAAAGAAGTTTGAGGCAAATGTGTCAAGTGACGTAGGTGGGATGCCGAATGTTTTTGCAGTTTCGGCCATCTCAATATGGTTGTCTGCCATTTCCATGCCCGCCAGCATTGGCCCCATCGTTTCTGGGATCAGGGGGATGGCGGTTCCGGGAGACACGTAATGAATGGTAAGGTTATTCCCGATTGCACGCCCGACCGCCTGCACCGTCTCTGTCCATGTATAGGAGGTTGGGCCTCCTATGAAAATCTGCCGATTCCGAGCGGCAGGATGGGTTACTGCGGCGACTCCATAAGCCGCAACATCTGAGCGTGTTGCAGAATTCAAGGGCTAAGGGCTTCCGAAAGGCTCACAAGGCATTTTTTTTAGCGCACCCCTGAGAAATTTCGGCGATTGGGCAGTTTT
>JABWBV010000320.1 GCA_013359445.1 Anaerolineales bacterium
CAGTTTGTCGTGGGCCTGATTGGCCGTGTCATGCGTAAAGGCTTCGATGATGGGTTCATAGGCCTGACGCAGGCTGGGGGCGTATTCTTTTTCGATGACGGCGGAGTCGGCCAGTTTGAGGGCCTCAAGAAAGTGCGTGGCCGCATCTTTGGGACGCCCGATTTTTCGAAATGCCTGCCCCAAAAGCAAACGAGCGGCCAGAGCATAATCAGGATGGCCAACGGCATGTTGAAGTTGGCGAATGGAGTCGTCCCATTTGCTCAGTTGGAACCGTAACAAGCCAAGGTCAAAATATGCGGCAGGGTGGTTCAGCCCGGAATGTACCGCGTTTTCAAGTTGATCGGCGGCATCGGGGATACGTTTGCGGGCCTGAAAATCGACGGCCTGGGACAGGTGCAAAACAATTTGACGACGTTCCACGCGGGCGGCGCTGAGCGGGCCAGTGCCCATCGCAATCGCAGAAAGGCTCCGGCGTCCGTTGGTTTCTTCTTCTTCGGGTTGTTCAAACATCAGCTCGGCCAAAATAGACAGGGCTTTTTGTCCCGCGGCAGAGATGGGATCGATGGGTTTTTCGGAAATATCCTGGCGCGGGGCTTCGAGTTGTGGCGCGCCCATTGGTTTTCGGAGGACTGGTGCCCCGCTTGTGCGGGCAGAACGAGGGGTTGGGCGGGGAAGAAGTTGGTTGGCACGCAACAGGCCAAGGGCTTGTTTGGCTTCGTTACTTTCTGGGGCCAGTTTAAGGGCGTGGTTGACCAGTTCCACCGCGCGGTCTTTGTTTCCGCCGTGTTGCATGAGACTGGCAATCGCCAGGTATTGGGTCACCGCCTGAGGTTTGCGATTGGTCCGCTCGTAGGTGAGGGCGAGCCGGGTGCGGGAACGGATGTTTTCCGGGTTGAGGGTGATGCTCCGGGTCCAGTTTTCGACCGCTTTTTCCACGTCCTTGCGGGCAAAGTGCAATTCCGCGGCGCGCAAAGCCGTTTCAGCCGCCGCTTCATAGCTATTCTGGGTTTCCAGAATCTGGGCGATTTTTTCGACAGGAAGCGGATCTTCAGGGGTGGTCTGTGCAACCTTTTGATAATATTGAAGGGCTTCGTCGTAACGGGTGAGTTCAAACAAGGCGGAGGCCAGGTAGGAAAGGGCCGTGGTGTCGTCGGGAAATTCGTCCAAAGCTTGCCGGTAATAAGCGGCGGCTTTTTCCCATTCTAAATCCCAGGCAGTGGTATGCCCTTTGTTCATCAGGTCGTTAAAATGTGCGCGATTGCCAGCCATAGAGTTTTCTCACTTTACGGAGTAAATAGGATAGATAAGGTAAACGAGGTAGATTATATACCAAATCCAGTTTGAGGAATTTCGTAAATTATGCAGACAGGGTAGCAATTCGTCCTACCCATCCAATGGCTTGAGATCATACCAGTTTTGACCGCATCGCGCCTCGGTTAGGAGCGGGACCTGGAGGGGGTACGCCGCTTCCATCGTGTCCTGCACCACGCGCGCGGTCGCACGCACCTCATCTTCCGGGCACTCAAAGACCAGTTCGTCATGCACTTGCAGAAGCATCCGGGCGGACAGGCCCGCGTTTTTCAGCGCGCCGGGGATGCGGAGCATGGCGATTTTCATAATGTCGGCGGCGGTGCCCTGGACGGGGGCGTTGATGGCTTCGCGCTCTTCTCGCGCACGGGTGTTGAAGTTCGATTGCGTTTGCAGGCCGGGAAAATAGCGGCGGCGTCCGAGCAGAGTTTCGACGTAGCCTTGTTGGGTTGCCAACTGGCGAATGCCGTCGAGATAGTTTTTTACGCCGGGAAATTTTTGGAAGTACGCTTTGACGAAATTTTCCGATTCCGCCAGAGTGAGGTCGGTGGTGCGGGTGAGGCCGAACGCGCTCATCCCGTAGATGAGGCCGAAGTTGATCGCTTTCGCGTGACGGCGTTGGGACTTGGTGACCTGTTCGAGCGGAATCCCCGCGACGGCCGCGGCGGTGGTCGCATGGATGTCCTGCCCCGCGCGGAAGGCGGCGATCATCGCTTCGTCGTTTGCCATGTGGGCGACGATACGGAGTTCGACCTGGGAGTAGTCCACCGCGAGGAGGGTGTACCCCGGTTGGGCGGTGAAGGCTTTGCGGACGCGGCGCCCCAGTTCGGTGCGGATGGGAATGTTTTGCAGGTTCGGGTCACTGGATGCAATCCGCCCGGTGACGGAGCCGGTTTGGTTGTACGAGGTGTGAACGCGGCCCGTGTGCGGGTTCACCTGCGAGGGGAGGGCGTCTACGTAGGTGGATTTAAGTTTGGAGTATTCCCGGTGTTCGAGAATCCATTCGACAATTTCGTTGTCTTCGCGGATGGATTCGAGGACATCCGCGGCGGTGGAGTAGTGGCCGCTGGCGTTCTTTTTGGTCCCTTGCGGGGGGACGATTTTGAGTTTTTTGAAGAGGGCGTCGGAGAGTTGTTGGGTGGAGTTGATGTTGAAGGGTTCGCCGACGGTTTGGTAGATTTGGGCTTCGAGGGTTTGCAGTTGGGCTTGCAGTTCGCCAGACATGGTGTTGAGGAAGCCTGCGTCCACGGTGATCCCGGCGATTTCCATGTCGGCGAGGATGGGGACGAGGGGCATTTCCATTTCGTAGAGCAGGGTCTTGGCCCCGACTGCTTCCACGTCTTCTTCGAGGAGCGGTTGCAGGCGGATGACCACTTCGGCGTCGTCTCCGGCGTAGGCGGCAACTTTTTCGATGGGGACTTCCGCCATCGTGATTTGTTTGGCCCCTTTGCCGATCAGGGTTTCGATTTCGGTCATTTCGGCGTTGAGACGCACCCAGGCGAGACGTTTGAGGCCGAGATTCCGGGAGTTGGGGTCACGGAGCCATTCGGCGATCATGGTGTCAAAACTGAGCGGGGTCACTTCCAGGCCGTAGCGAGCGAGCATGACGTAGTCGTATTTGATGTTGTGCCCGGTTTTGGGGATGTTCGGGTCGGTGAGAGGGCCGCGCAGGGCGTCGAGGACGGTGGCGAGGGGGAGTTGTTGGCCTTCGCGGTGACCGACGGGGATGTACCAGCCGTACCCCGGTTGGGTGGCCAGGGAGATGCCGACAAGGTCGGCGCGCATTTGGTCGGTGGAAGTGGTTTCGGTGTCGAAGGCGATGACGGAGGCGGTTTGGAGTTCGGTGACGAGTTCGGCGAGGGTGTGGACGGAATCAACGAGGCGTGCGGCGGCCACCCCGCGCGGGGGTTCGTCGCCCCTATTTGGGGCGCGGTCCCCCGCGGAAACCGGTTCGGGCGTGGGGGGCGCGGCGGGCAGTTCGAAGAGGGAGAGTTGCCCGGTCGGGGCGGCCTGTGCGGGCTTTTTCACCGGGGCGGGCGGGGCGGACGTTTTCCCGAAAGATTCCGCTAAGGTGGTGAGGCGTTTCATCAACGAGCGGAATTCGAGCTCGCGGGCGAGGTCTTCGACGGCGGCGGGGTCAAAGTTTTGGACATCGGCTTTTTCGAGGTCGAGCGGAATGTCGAGGTCGGTGATGATGCGGGCGAGTTGTTGGCTGAGGTAGGCGTTGTCTTTGTCGGCGGCGAGTTTTTTGGCGATGCTTCCGCCGATGTCGTCGAGGTGGGCGTAGATGGTATCGAGGGTGTCGTAGTCGGCGAGGAGGCGGATGGCGGTTTTTTCGCCGACGCCTTTGACGCCGGGGATGTTGTCGGATTGGTCGCCGACGAGGGCTTTGTAGTCTACGACTTGATCGGGGCGGACGCCGAGTTTGGCGATGACATCTTTGGCGGTGTAGTCTTTGGCGTCGCCGAGGGATTTGCCGTCGGGCAGGCTGACGAAGATGCGGTCATCTACGAGTTGGAGGAGGTCGCGGTCGCCGGTGATGATTTTGACGCCGATGCCTTGGGCGGCGGCTTTGCGGGCGATACTGCCGAGGACGTCGTCGGCTTCGTAGCCGTCCATTTCGAGGCGGGGGATGTTGAAGGCGTCTACGAGTTGGCGGATGCGTTCAATCTGGCGGGCGAGGTCTTCGGGCATTTTTTCGCGGGTGCCTTTGTAGTCGGGGAAGAGGTCGTCGCGAAAGGTGCGTCCGACGTCGAAGGCGACCATCATGTAGTCGGGGCGATCTTGTTCGAGGTAGCGGAGGAGGACGCTGATGAAGCCGTAGGTTCCGGCGGTGGGTTCACCGGAGGTGGTGATCCAGCGGGCGGTGGCCTGTCCCGCGCCGGTGAGGGCGAAGTAGGTGCGGTAGGCAAGGGCATGGCCGTCAATGAGGTAGAGGGTTTGGGGCATGGCGGAAAAATTGTGAATTGTGAATAGTGAATTATGAATGGGGGTTGGGGGGGGCGAGTGGGGCGGGAAAGGGGTGGTTTTGCAAATGATGACAATTTCCCGCCCCACTCGCCCGTACGGGTTTTTCGCTGATTTGTTCTATTATAAACCAGTTTGAGGGGGATAAAAAAATTGCCCGTCACTCTCGCGCAACAGGCAATTTCTCATTAAAAATTAACAATTCACAATTGACTATTTAAACCCCTGCCGCTTCCTCGTCTGTGCAATAAAATCCTTCACCATCCGGTGCGGCGGCAGTTGGGTACTACTGAGAATGAGATAACCCGGTGCCCAGAACTCGCCGGAGGGATTCTCGTCGTTGAAGCGGGGGAAACTGGTGAACACGCGCTGGGACGTCACTTTCGTAATGATCCGCATCAAATAGCCGGGAGAGGTGGCCGGGGGGACGTTGACCATAAATTGCACGTACTCGGGCCGGATGGCGAGGTGTTCCACGCGCCAGCCGAACGCCACACAGATTTGCGGAATCCATTCGCCGATGCGGGTGGCGAGGTCGCTGGTGAGGTGATGGTGGGGGAAGCGGGGGATCATTACACAGGCGAAGGAGAGATTGTAGGTGGCAGGCGTCGGTTCGGAGGGGAGGACGGGTTCGACGCGGAGAAATTCTTCGCCGTAGGGTTGCGGGGGTTTCTGCGGGGGTTGGGAAAAACTGGGGCGGGTTTCGGCCTGGTAAGGGGGGAGATCAGTCTCGGTGAAATGGGAGGAGGGAATGGTGGCGTCTTCGTCTTCGGGGAGAATGTGAATGTCGTGTCCGAGCGGGTGATCGGCCCAGGAAGTGAGGTTGGGGTCGGTTTCTTCATCTTCGTAGGGCAGGGGGGCCGAAGGGAGCAGATCGGGCAGGAGTTGTTCGAGGAACGAGCGGCGTTCGCCCGAGGGGGGCTGGGAAGGTTGCCAATCGCTGGGGATTTCCCCGGCAGAGGGGGACAGATGCGGGCCGGTTTCCCCGGAGGCGGGTCTTTCTGCATCTTTTCGCATGGGTGAAGGGAGCCAGTCCATCGGCAAGGCAGGCGTTTCCGTTTTGGGGGGCACAGGGATCGGTTGGGAATCGGCAAGGTTCATGTTCCCTTCCTCCTTGGGGCTAGCGGCCAATTTTTGGGCGAGTTGGCTGGCCTGGGTACGAATCTGGCTGAACGGGGTTTTGGCATCAAAGACAAGGGAGAGGACCATGTCCCCCGGTAAAGCCGTGGCGTAAAGCATGTATTCTTCGCCGGTGGTTTCCAGGCGAATGAAGCGGGCGAGGTCAATGCCTCCCTGCCGGCCCCAATAGTGGCTGACCGCGTCGGCAAGTTCGCGGGCGACGGTTTGATCGTAGCCGCCCGCGTAGGCGTACAACTGGTCGCCCTGCATGATGAGGGCGGCCTGTGCGGCGGTTTCCAACGAAAGCCGGGTTAAGTGTTGGGCGGCGCGGTTCACGTCTTGGAGCCAGGGCGGGAGGGGGGAACCGGGTTTGCGCGAGGAGGACACCGCGGGCGGGGTGGGGTGTTCGAGGGTGGTGATGGGTGGGGCGGGGGTGTCCCGTTGCGGGGCGGTGGCCGAGTCAGCGGGAGAGGGGGGGATAACAGGTTTCCCGTGCAAGGTGGTTTCGACCAGGCCCAATAGATCGGGCAGGTAAAAAGGTTTGGTCAGGAACCCGTGTGGGGTCAGATTTCCGAGGGAATGGTGTTGGGGGTTATTATGCGGAGGGACGACGATCAACCGAATGGTAGGGGTCTGCGTCAGGAGGGTCTGCCCCAGTTCAAGCATGGCCGGGTCGCGTGCGTCAAAGTCAAGAATCGCCAGCGCATAAGCCTGCGTGGGCAGGGATTCGCGGGCATGGTTGAGCAAGGTAACCTCATACCCGCCATCATCAGCAAGGGTTTGGCGGATGAGTTCGCCAAACCCTTCATTGGGGGTGACGAGTAACACGGAAAGAGCCATAAAAATAGTCTATCATGCCGCCAAAGGGGGAGCAAGGCAATGATGTGGCAATTCGATAGCAGGTTCGCAATTTTTTTAACACCCGCCTTCCGTCCATTGAATCCCAGGTGCGACGCACTTGAGGCCGATTTGGGAGAAGGTTTTTGCCCAGCATTTTGGCCTAAAGCCCTGCCAAAGTGCGTCGCACCTGGACTTTAAGAAAGGCCTCCCCCCGGCGAACTGCGCCTTGAGGGATGGTATGTGACACACGGGGAGAGATTTGGGTGGTGCGAAAATGTACAAGGCGTGGTATCCTTTCAAAGCATGAAAACGTTCGTGAAATTCGTTTTGCTCAGTTTGGCGATGGCAGGGGTCATTCTCGCGAGTGCTTTTTTTAGCCAGGATCAAGCCACGGCGGAGGAGGGTGATCCACCGATCCGAAAAGCCGAACTCATCGTGACGTTTAACCAATATCAATGGTGGTTAACCCGCTGGGCCAACAACGAACCCTCTTGTTACGTTTTTGTCGAGCACGAAGGCATGCCCACCCCTTTGGAAGTGCTCGCAAATTGTGATGAAGAGTTGTACGAAGAATGGGTGGCCACACCGGCCTGTCCCCCTGCTTTGGATGAAGATGGCGATACCAGCACCTGCCAGGGCTTGTATCTGTTTCTGGCGGATATCCGGCCCGGTCAGCGGAAGGTGGTCATTGACCTGCCCGTGCCCAACATTTGGCTGACGCTAAACGGCTGTGTGCCCACGCCCCCGCAAAACGAATGTAGCGAGATTCCCTCCCTGGTTTTTCAGGCAGAAGAACCTCTGCCCAATGAGGTCATCACCGCCGTGCATGTCAAACTGGAAGGGGCCATTTATGACTGTTGGACCCCCCGGTGCGAAATCCCGATGACCGCCACCCCCCTCATCGGGTCAGAAATCGAATTTTGGGCGGATTCATCCTACGGCGATCAGAGCGAACACTTCACCGCGCGGGTGCGGATTGTGGACGGGGGCGTGAACCCCGATCAAAAGACCTGGTTTGTGGACGTGATCAGCAGTCAGTGGCAGGGCGATGCCACGGTGAACAGTTGCGCGGCCACCTGGGAGTCCTTCCCCCCGCTCGGGGACCCACCCCACTGGCTCTCCACCCCCCTCGACCCCTCGGAAATGTCCACCAACACCCCCTTTGCCTTTCTGGCCGGACAACTGATCCAACAACATATTGTCGATGCAAGTGGGTGCGAAGCCGATGGCCTGCTCACCAACGGAGCCGCCAGTGCCTGCGGGGTCGAAAGCGCCCGGGGCGTGATCACCGACTGGCAAAATCAATTTGATACCACCATTTGGGAAGTTGCCCAAGAAACAACCATTCCCGCCCAATTACTCAAAAATATGTTCGCCCAAGAAAGCCAGTTTTGGCCGGGGGAAATCATCAACGACGAATTTGGCCTGGGGCAACTGACCGCCCTCGGGGCCGATGGACCGTTGATTTGGAATCCTTCCTTTTTTGAACAGTGTTGCCCCCTCGTTCTGCACACAGACACCTGTGCTTTAGGCTACCTCAACATCGAGCCAGAATATCAAGCCATGCTCCAGGGTGCCCTCGCCACCATGACCAATGCCAACTGCCCCGACTGTGAACAAGGCATTGACCTTGTCCACGCCCAGTCGAGTGTGGACGTGTTTGCCCAACTCATTCAAGGAAACTGCGAACAAGTCTCATAC